>JAGBJT010000032.1 GCA_017934275.1 Cardiobacteriaceae bacterium
ATATGTGTGCATTCGCATAGACGGGGTATCCACTGACCCACACAACAATCCCCCATAAACCTCCCAAATAGGGAGGTTTTTTATTGTCTATGCGGTTGATTTTTAGCAGTAAGATATAAATTTATAAAATAAAAGATAGAAGAAAATAAGGAGGAAGAGATGAATATTTTTAATGCGATAGTTAAAATTTTAACTTTAATTATTTTATTCACAGTAGCGCATTTGTGGAGAATTTTCTGAACAACGCACGCGAGAAGTTAACGAGAAGTTGGGAATTGAAAAATTAGAAAAATAAAGATGATTGAAATGTATAACGATAAAAAAGGAAGATTTGAATTGGTTTTATCTAATTTTGATTGCAATGCTACTGAATTTATAGCAAAAGGTATGGCAAAAAAATATGGCGATATCTTTACCCTCCAGCACTTCACACCGAGTTAAAACATAAAGTCCAAGGATTTATTGATGATGAAAACCACAAATACAGCTAATACAAAAAACAACGGCAAGAGGTAAAAAACTTGCCGTTTGTTTTTAGATAAGTGTTGTGCTCTCTAAAAAATGTCAGAAGTAGTCAGCAAATTTTCTCAATCCATCAACCTTCGTCTTACAGTCAAAAACAAAACCGCATATCTTTTTTTCAAAACAAAATTTTCTAAATTTTCCGCCCTATTTCACTGACTAAAATAAAGCACTTTCACATTTAGATTAAAAATTTTCAGTTATGCCAAACATCAACAATCCTCACACAACTCATCACAAACAACAATGGAATTCGGTTTTTCACAATGCCCCTTTATCCTTAATTCCGCTAGTTATCGGCGTTTTGCTGCTCGCAATCTGTCTTGGTTATAACCCCGCTGATCCAGGTTGGACATCATCGGGCACAAACGGCAAAGTTTCGCATTGGGGCGGTTCTCTGGCGGCATACATAGCCGATTTTTTATTTTCAATTTTTGGCTATGCAATTTATGTTCTAGCTGCGGGCTTGATTGCAATTCCAACTTATGTTTTCCGCAAACATCGCAACAATATGCCGATAACAATGCTCAAAATGCGTTGGGTTTGTCTAATTGTCTGTTTTGTAGTTACGGCGATGATGTTTTCGCTGCGTTTTCCTAAACAAATCAACGAAGTAGCACTTACTTATGGCGGAGTTATTGGGCATATCTTCAATGGTTTTTGTATGACATTTTTTTCCGCCAACAAATTGATGTTTGCCTATGCCTTAATCTGTCTTTTTTGCATAACTGAAATTTTTGACATTCGTTGGGGAAAAATCTGCCAATTTATCGGCGATGTGATATTCAAATGCTTAAATCTGATTTGTTACAGCGCGATGCCAAAAACCGCAACCACCGTAGTTAATTCCTCAGGAAAACTCGGCTCTATCTGGAAAAACTTCTGGACAAATCTTCGCACCGAAATATCTAAACGCGGCGATACCGACAACAGCATCGATTTTGCTATTGCTGCCGAACAAATCGGTCGCGATTTTGCCGATAACCAAAGTTTTTCTACCGCAAGCGCGCCAGATGCTAATAATTTCACTTCTGCTGCGCAAAATAGCAATATTGACGATTTATTCGCCGCTCCAAGTCCGAATAAACCGCCTATGCAGCCGCCCTTCCCTACACAAAATCCGCAAATGCGAGCAAATCCGTCTAGTCCTACGGTAAATCAAACTCCTCCTGCATTCCAAACTCCGCCAAATCAAGCCGCCACACAGCCATCAGACGAACCGAGTTTAGGAATTGAAGAGGCAATTGTTGAAGCAAGTACGCAAACTCCAAATGAAACCGCGCAGCAGCCAAAAGAAGAATTAGTCAATCCTTGGACGGGAAAAACTCAACCCGAACCGCAGGCGAATGCAAAGCAACTAGATCCCTTTGCAACCGTTGATGATGACGATGAGGAAGAAACGGAAAACTATCCCTACAACCCGCCAGCAGAAATCAATCAGCAAGTGCCAATTAAAACTACCGCGATTGCGGGCGGTGATGAAGCACCAGTTCCGACTTTCAACACCAAAGTTAAAGAACAAGAACCTCGTATCAAATCTGGCGCGGGCGGCGGTTTAACTATCGGAAATCTCCGCGCTGGACGATTTAATGACGGTCCAGGAGCGGGTTTTGCTAATCGTAAGCCTGATTTCACTGGCGGTTTCGGTAACAATGGTTTTCAAGGTAGAGCTAACACTCCTAATCCTTTTGCGCCGCCGATTGGTAATAACAACCCATTCGACACCAAAGCACCAAAGGTTAAAGAGGAAACTTTCGAGCAATATCGCGAACAAAATCCACGGCAAGCAACTCCTGGTCTTCCTGATTACGAAAACGATCCCCGCTATGCCAAACCGAATTCATCTCCGAATTTAGGGGCAAATTTACGGGGAAATAATCCGTTTAACGGCGGAACAAATACCGAGCAGCAAAATCCATTTAACGGTGGAAATGTTGCGGCGCAAAATCCGTTCAACGGTGGAGAAAATACCGAGCAGCAAAATCCATTTAACGGTGGAAATGTTGCGGCGCAAAATCCGTTCAACGGTGGAGAAAATACCGCGCCGCAAGCAAATAATCCATTTAATGCTCCCGCACCGCAAGCAAATAATCCGTTCAACGGTGGAAATAAGCCTGCTTTACAAGTAAGCACTCCGTTTAACGGCGGTCAAGTTGCTGCCAACACACCATTTACCGCGCAAAATCGTTTTTTGAATACGGGAGCGTTCGGTTCAAACACACCAGCTGTCGGCTTATATGAAGCGGAAAATTACCGCAGGCCGTCATTGGATTTACTCGGAATTGCACCGCACACCACCGCTCCCAGCCGCGAAGAACAATTTAATTTGCTTGCACCAAAAGTCGAAGAAGCTCTGCGTAACTACCGTCTTGATGTGAAGGTTGTTGATGTTTATGTCGGTCCAGTAGTTACGCGACTGGAACTGGAACTCGCACCTGGTATCAAAGTCAGCAAAATCGTAACTTTGGAAAAAGATATTGCTCGCTCGCTTGCGGTGCGCAGTGTGCGGATTGTGGAAGTTATTCCTGGTAAGCCATACATCGGTTTAGAAATTCCAAATCAAAATCGGCAAACGGTTTATTTACGGGAAATTTTGGAATCAGAAAATTATCAGCAAGCAAAATCACCGCTTACCGCCGTGCTCGGCGTTGGCATTGACGGTTCGCCAGCAGTTGCCGATGTCGCCAAAATGCCGCATCTGCTGATTGCGGGGACAACGGGTTCTGGTAAATCGGTAGCGATAAATGTGATGCTATCTTCGATGCTCTATAAAGCGACACCAGAAGAATTACGCCTGATTTTGGTCGATCCCAAAATGCTCGAACTCAATATGTATAACGATATCCCGCATCTACTCACGCCTGTGGTTGATGATATGGAACAAGCAGAAAACGCTCTGCGCTGGGCGGTTGCGGAAATGGAACGGCGATATCAACTAATGGCTGCGTTCAAGGTGCGCAAAATCACCGAATTCAACCAAAAAATCGCACAGGTAAAAGCACAGGGCGGCGCGGTGTATGACCCAACTTGGCAGCCTGATGCCAATCAACTCGGACTTGCCAATAAACCGCCTGAAATCGAAGCTCTGCCTTATATCGTGATTGTTATCGATGAGCTCGCCGATATGATGATGTCGGTTGGTAAGAAAGTTGAGCCGTTGATTGTTCGTATCGCGCAAAAAGCGCGCGCCGCTGGTATTCACCTGATTTTGGCAACGCAAAGACCGTCGGTTGATGTAATTACGGGTTTGATTAAGGCAAATGTGCCGAGCCGTCTTGCTTTCCGCGTATCCTCAAAATATGACGCTCGCACGGTAGAAGTGCCAGGAGCTGAAACTTTACTCGGCAACGGCGACGGATTATTCTCCGCCGATAACCGCCTCACACGGATACACGGCGCGTTTATGAAAGACGAGGAAGTCGAAGCATTAACCGAATATCTCAAATCACAAGGTCAGCCGCATTACGAAGAAAGCATTACCGCCCCCGTTCCAGCAGCTGCTCTCGGTAGCGGATTTGCCGCTGCAATGGGCGAAGGCGAAGCAAGCTCTGATCCCGAAAGCGACGAACTTTATGACGAAGCTTGCAAAATCGTGATGGAATCCCGTCGCGCCTCAATTTCTTACCTACAACGCAGACTAACCATCGGTTACAACCGTGCGGCAAGAATTATGGAAGCGATGGAAAACGCTGGTCTCGTCTCCGCACCTAGTGCTGGCGGAACAAGAACCGTGCTCGTAGGCGGTGATTAATCTGTTCAAATTTCAAACATTTTTAGGGGGCAACCGCCCTCTTTTTATTTTTATTAAGAATTTTCGAGGTGATTTATGAAAAAAATCTTCCTGCTTATCAGCGCAATTTCTAGTTCCTACGCATTTGCGCAAAATTTTGTAATTAGCGATGACAAACCCGCAGCAAACATCACACAAAACACGACAAATCAAGGCGATATTTCTGGACTTATCAACTATTTAAGCAGCACAAAAAGCTTGCAGGGAAAATTCACCCAAGAAGTGCAAAGCGCACAAGGCGTGGAAAGCTCACAAGGTGAGATGAAAATCGCCAAACCAAACAAGTTTTACTGGGACTACCAAAGCCCAAATAAGCAAAAAATCATCTCTAACGGCGAAAAAGTTTGGCAATACGACATCGATTTAGAGCAAGTTTCAATTCGCAAACGCGATGAATTAGTCGGCGGCGCGGCAATGAATGTGCTATCTGGTGCAAATCCCGAAGCGAGTTTTAATATCACAGTTGCTGACAAATCAACACTACCCTCAATATTAAACGGTGTCAATGCCGATAAGTTTTACCGCCTTACTCCAAAAGATACGGCAGAAAGTTATGACAATATTTGGCTTGCAATGCAGGCAGAAAATATCGCAGCAATCGCAGTAGATACAGGTGGCAATCAATATTCCTTACTCACATTCTCCGCCCTCAAAAGAAATCAAAATATCAATCCAAAAGACTTCGAATTCACACCACCAGCAGGAGTCGATGTCGCAGAATAGTCGCGTGCCGCGACGGGCGATCCGCGACGCGCGGGTGCGAATCCTTATTTGCATCTACAAGTGCCGTGATTTGTACTTATTTGCAAAACAAATCCACCGTTTTTTACGGCGGATTTTTTATTTTTAACCGTCATTGCACACTCTCTTCCGTCATTTTGAGCGAAGCGAAAAATCTCACCGCAATCGTCATTTTGAGCCGCAAACAAAAAATCTCACCGCAACCGTCATTTTGAGCCGTAGGCGAAAAATCTCTGCCGCAAATCCTCTTGACTTCTTAATTATTATCGCTGATACTTTATTTATAGAGCGTAATTTGTAATTTATCCAAGGAAACTTATATGAGAAATTTATTGAC
>JAGBJT010000033.1 GCA_017934275.1 Cardiobacteriaceae bacterium
ACGGTTTGATATGAGTGGTGTGAAATTTACTTCACCAAACGATTTACAGCAATTGTTAGACAATACACTAGGAAAATACGAGCATTTGTATGACATCCCCAGCAATCCCGAACTCTTACCAGGAATTCGCCTCAAAGATTTAATTGTCCGAGCGCGCGCGCAAACAGGCGAAAAAGTTGTCGTTTTAGTCGATGAATATGACGCGCCGTTACTCGACACCGTGGTTGATGATGAAAATTTCCAAACGATGCGCACGATGCTGCGGTCGTTTTATAGTCCGCTAAAAGAATCAGGCGAACACCTGCGTTTTGTATTCCTTACGGGGATTACTAAATTTAGTCAATTGAGTATTTTTAGTGAGCTCAATAACTTAAAAATAATCTCGATGGACGATAGATATGCCACGATTTGCGGAATTACGGAAGATGAAATCAGGAAATATCTGCGTCCAGAAGTCGAAGCTTTAGGCGAAAAATATGCCGTTGATTTTGAAGAAATGATGTTGAAATTAAAGGAAAAATACGACGGCTACCATTTCACCGAAAACTGTCCCGACATCTACAACCCTTATAGCCTTTTGAATTGCTTGGAAGAAGGAAAGCTGAAAAATTACTGGTTCTCATCAGGCACGCCAACGCATTTGACTGAAATGCTGTCTAAATACCGCCTGCGCCCAGAAAATTTAGAAGGTTTTGAGGTTCGAGCGGAAAGTTTTGATACACCAACTGAAAATCCAGAAACTCCAATTCCAGTGCTCTATCAAAGCGGATATTTAACGATTAAATCCGTGCGCGGCGTGCGTTTTAAGCTTGGTTTTCCCAACGAGGAGGTGCGGCTTGGCTTTCTACACGGACTTTTTCCCTACTACGCAAAATTGAGCAACGACCAAAAAGAAGTCTTTCTCTCCGAACTCACGCTCGCTTTCGAAGAACGCCGTGTCGATGATGCGATGCAGCAAATGCGCAGTTTTTTCTCATCGATACCGTATGACGCTGAAAGACAAAACGAAGCCCATTACAAGACAATGTTCTACTTAATCTTCCGCTTAGCGAGCAGTTTTGGTGTCCGCACCGAAGAACGAACCGCGGCTGGCAGAAGCGATTTCGTACTAGAAACCGATGACGCGGTTTATGTTTTTGAGTTCAAACTCCACGGCACAGCAGAAGAAGCTTTACGGCAAATCGACGAAAAAGGTTATGCAATTCAATACGAAAACGGCTCAAAGAAGCTATACAAAATCGGTGCTTGCTTTGATGAAGAGTTAAGAACGCTGCAAAATTGGATTGTGCAGGAATAGCAATAACGATAAAAAAACAAGCGCAATCTCATTTTGAAAGCGAACTAGCACAATTCACAAAGCGTCGCAAAGAGTAATAAAAATACCAAATAAGTGAAAACCAAACCATTCCTGCAACGGTATATTTCAAGCCGCGAGATATATTTCTTGGCGACCAAAATGCTTCCAAAAATGCTGCGATAAAAAATAGCAACACCATAAACAAAAGTAAGGGGAAAAGCTTTACCGTTGCTTCTTTTATCGAATTGCGGCGGAGTTTTCGCCCTGGAAATAAAAATGCCTTTGCAAGTGCAAGCCCCACAGCAGCTGACAAAACTACCGCCGTAAGTTCAGGAGCAGAATGCGTCGCGACAAACGGGAAAAATGTTTCAGCTGCAAATCCTTCGTGCATCATCAAAGCCGCAACAATTCCCATCTCCCAACCGTTATACGCAAGGCTCACAATTCCGCCAATTCCGAAAAACAAACTCCCACCGATATTGCGTAGTCCTATCGAAGTGTTATGCAAGATGTAATAACCAAACATATAAATATCAGCATCAAAAAGCCGCGAACCGTTGCGTTGAGCTGGGTCATACATATCAACATATTCGCTATGCCCAAGTGCCGCAATATCGGGATAAACCAAACCAACCGTAAGTCCCAAAAATGACGGTAAAACAAAAATCACCGCCGCAAGCAGCAAGTAAAAACGGTAGAAATAAATCGAATTCGGCAATTTTTCGGCAAAAAATTCATAAACCACAAACCAGCCAGAACGGCGTTTTTGACCGTATAAACGCCGATGCCCAGCTAATGCAATACGGTTTAAGCGAGCGCGCAGTGAAGCCGAAAAAGCATTAGCTTCCGCATAAGCAAGCTGCTCACACAAACGCAAATGCGCCAAAGGCAAATCAAATTCCACAAAACGAGCAGCGGTAATTTCCCGTTCTAATCTGTCCCATTCGTCGGAATATTGGGCAGTAAATTCCGCTTCGGTCATATTTTTTCCTGATTAAATTTATTTTTTCCGTAAAGCCAATTTCCCCAAGCACGCATTTCTTCTACTCGCTCTTTTACCGTGCAATCAGCAGGAAAAAACGAGGCAAACGGTGCAGACATTTCCGCTAAACGGGAAAACGCGTGGTTTTCCGCATAAATTGCAAAATCAATCAGAGCGCGCGCTTCATCACGATTTAAGGAAAACGGCGGCGGACGGGATATAGATGAAGATATTTTTTCTTTTAATACGCTTTCAGTGTTACGGAAAACAACAACCGTTCCCGCTAAATAATCGCCAAGTCGCTGATTTTTATCGGTAATCAACATCGAAACCAAACCAATACCGCCAGCAAACGGTAATAAATCCAAATAACGCAAAACATTACGCCAAGCCGACTGCGAAGCTGTAAGCGACGCGAAATTGTCCGACACAACCCGTAAATTCATCATTCTTTTACCGAGCGTTGTTCCGTTAAACAGCCATTCCGATAGAAAAAAATATCCCCAAGAGAATAAAAATATTCCGATAAACCAAATCCCTACCAGCGCGTTTAACTCTGAAAACGAGATTTGAGATAGCAGCAAAATCAAACAATAAGAAAAAATAAATAAACCGATAGAAATAAAAATTCCGTCAAGCACAAAGGCAATCGCGCGACTTACGGGATCGGCAAGTAAATAAAAAAGTTCAACACCTTCGGGAGTTTGAATTGAAAAACTATCGTCGATAAGTTCCCAAGAAGAACGAGACTGCAACATTTTTCAATTCCTAGTGATAGCAAAACAGCAAATTTAGGATACAAAAAAAGCCGCTCAACACGGCTATTTCTATCAACTTCTGGTGCCCAAGAAAGGACTCGAACCTTCACAACCTCGCGGTTACCAGCACCTGAAGCTGGCGCGTCTACCAATTCCGCCACTTGGGCAAGTAGTTAAAAAATGAAAAAACAAAGGGGGAAAAATGGAGCCGGAAACAGGAATCGAACCCGCGACATCCTCATTACAAGTGAGGCGCTCTACCAGCTGAGCTATTCCGGCTGAAAAAGAGCCGCGCATCATACAGAAAAAAATTAAACCGTCAAGCTATTTGCAATTTTTTTCTTAATCAGCGACTGGAACGGTATTTCATAAATCAAAACCATCAAACAAATAGACTGCCTGCTTTTTTTGGGAAAAAATAATGAGCGTTACTTACAACAAATTACGCAAACGCTTGCGCCGCCTAGTCGGAAAAGCAATCGATGATTTTCAAATGATTGAAGAAGGCGACCGCATTATGGTTTGTCTTTCTGGCGGTAAAGATTCCTACACAATGCTCGATATCCTCATCGATTTACAAAAAAGTGCCCCCGTTAATTTCTCGCTTACCGCCGTAAATCTCGACCAAAAACAGCCTGATTTTCCCGCTGATGTGCTGCCTAATTACTTAAAAACTCTCGGTATTGATTTTCATATTCTCGAAGCCGACACTTATTCCATCGTCAAGGAAAAAATTCCTGCGGGAAAAACAATGTGTTCGCTCTGCTCACGGCTGCGGCGCGGTAATTTATATTCCTTCGCCAAAGAGCAAGGTTTTACAAAAATCGCGCTGGGGCATCATAAATTCGACATCATCGAAACATTTTTCTTAAATTTATTTAACGGCGGTGCGATTAAAGCAATGCCCGCCAAACTCAAAAGCGATGACGGTGAAAATATTGTGATAAGACCGCTCGCCTACTGCGACGAGCGCGATATTGCCAAATATGCCAAATGGCGCGAATTCCCGATTATTCCCTGCAATCTCTGCGGTAGCCAAGAAAATCTGCAACGGCAAGCCATAAAACAAATGCTGCTCGAATGGGAAAAAATCGGCAACCGCCGTCTGGAAAGCGTTTTTGCCGCGCTATCAAATATTGCACCGTCGCAAATGCTTGACCGTAATTTGTTTGATTTCGTGAATTTTGAACTTGCTAGCACGAAACTTACAAATAACGGCAAATTTAGCGGTGAAGAAGATATTGAAACGGATGAAATAGAAATAAAAAAACCGCAGGCAAAAATATTTTTTCCTTAAAAAATCAACGGCATTAAAAAAAAATCGCAATTTTTTCTTGACACTGGAATTTTTCCCGATATAGTGCGCGGCTCTTTTACGCGCCCGTAGCTCAACTGGATAGAGTACTCGGCTACGAACCGAGCGGTTGGAGGTTCGATTCCTTTCGGGCGCGCCACTAATTCTTAAAAAGTCCTCGCTTCGGCGGGGATTTTTTTTATCTCTTATTCGGGAAAAAATATGCAAAACAACTTCGCGATGGCAATTAGCGGCTTTGGCGGCAATGAAGTTTTTCAGGAAATTGCCAATTTTCCGCTTGATTGGCAGCTTTCTGACGGTGAAATCATCGTTGAAAATAAATTTATCGGCATAAATCCCTTAGATTACAAAACTCGCAGCGGTTTAGGTTGGGCGGCGAAGAATATTGCGGATAAATTTCCTGCCCTGCTCGGTTTTGAATTTGCGGGAATTGTGGTTAAAAGTAATGCAGAAAACATCAAAATCGGTACAAAAGTTTGCGGACAAAAAGCAGGTTGTTTCTCATCTTTTATCAAAACGACGGCAGAAAATGTCGCAATTGTTCCCGATGAAGTCGAACTTTCCACCGCTTCCGTTTTACCGATTGCCGCTCTAACCGCCCTGCAAATTGTGCAAAAAATCGATTTTTCCCATCAGCGAAAAATTATGCTTTCCGCGCCGCTCGGCGGAGTTGGGCATTTTTTAATACAAATGTTGAGCAGCAAAAAATCCGATATTGCGCTTGAAATCAGCGCAATTTCCGCTGAAATTAACCGTGATTTGGTTTTGGAGCGCGGTGCGGATAAATTTCTTGCCTATGACGGAAAAAATCTTGACGCGGAAATAGTAAATATTCAATCCGATTTATTTATCGACATTTACGGCAGCGATGATGAGCGGTTTTACAGAGTGCTTCGGGATAACGGCGAAATACTGACCGTTCCAACTATTGCGGTAGAAAAAACAAAAAATACGGTAAAAAAATCAAACCGCAATATCACAGTTTCAGGAATTTTGGTAAAAGAAAATATTGCGGATTTAGAACATTTATTAGCAATGGTTAAAGCTAATAAATTGAAAGCACAAATCGCAAAAATTTATCCGCTCAAAAACGCCCAAGAAGCATTAACAGAACTCGAAAACGGACACAGCAAAGGAAAAATCATCTTGTCCGTCTAAATTCAGTCTTGACAAAAAAAAAAAAAAACACGATAATCGCTGCTGCATCTGCTTTTGAGGCAATGCTTACCTTATTTTTTATCAACTAAAACAGTCAAGGAACACAAATGTCATATAAAAATTTCACCTTAACCGTCATTTCAGCATTCATTCTTACCGCTTGCGGAGGTAGTCATCACAGTGATTCTACAGGTGGCAATGGTTACTATGTGAATGGACCAAGTAACCCAAATTCTGGCAATACGACGGTTACTGAACCATTTAAGTTGAAAGAACAATTTTCTTCTTTTACTTCTAGTGTTGCAGAAGACGGCACAGCAAGCGTTACAAAAAAAACAACGGCAGATAGCTGGGCAGGTTCATCAAGAGTAAGTGTTGAGAATTTAGCGCAAAGCTCTGATGGTGTCCATCCTGTTGTCAATGGTATCTATCAAACTGACTACCAAAATGAAGATACAGGCGAACTGGGAGACATCATCTTCGGTGCAACCGAAGGAACAAGAGGTGCTGCTTATGCCAGATACGGTATCGATATGTCTATGTCGTCCGCAAAAGAGAATGAAACCGTCAATACATTGTTTTATGTAGGCGAAGAAACAACAACTATGCCGACAACTGGCTCGGTAACCTATCTCGGCAAAACAATTGCAGCTAACCCGAATGTGATGGAAGAAATAAGAAATACTCGCGCAGGTGCTAGCATCGGAAACTACTACGGCGACAGCTCATTCGAAGTTGATTTCGGTAGCAAAAAACTAACGGGAATTTTGAACAACTGGCAATCAGATGGTTCAACAATGCCAATTATGAAACCAGTAAGTATCGAAGCCGATATCAAAGCAAACACATTCCAAGGAACTGCTAATTCAACTGGCTATGCCGAAGGAAAATTCTACGGTCCAGATGCGGCGAATATTGCAGGCTCATTTGATGATAAAGACCAAGGACTATTCGGTGTGTTTGGGGCGAATAAGCAGGAATAAGCAATAAACCTCATCTATAGTCGTTCCATTTCAAAATAATACTGCGTTAGCTTCGCCTCGCCGTATTCTAGATACTGTCTTCGGCTCGCTACCTTGTCTTATTTTGAACTGAAACGACTATAATAATAAAAAGAGCGGTAATTAGCCGCTCTTTTCTATATTCAATAAAAACCTTGTCCCTGCGGATAACTTTGCGGAACTCGCAAAGCTTGTCCGCCTACACACTGAAATTCAACCGTAACTTGGTACTTTCCGCACATCGTCCAAAAACCAGGACCACCGACACACTGTTTTGAACCGCTCGAACCAAAAGCTTCTGCATCGGAATATCCCCATTTTTGACAAGCACGAGCTGCCATAGCTCGACCTTCTGCCATTGATGGAGTTTCTTCGGACAATTCTGGTTGAATGAAAGTTAGACGAACAACGCCGTCCGCTCGACTTCCTCCCTGAACGCCCTGCCAATGAGCAGGTTGCGCGCAAGCGGTAAAAAGAAAAGTAGTGAGAAATAAAGAAATGATTAGTTGGTAAGAGTTAGTGTGTTGTGTTGTGTTGTGTTGTGTTATGTTTATATGAAAACATAGTTTTTCTCCTGAAATTGACTATGGAAAACAAAATCCATTAAATCTGGCGGATAGAGGGGGATTCGAACCCCCGATGCGCTATTAACGCATACACACTTTCCAGGCGTGCGCATTCGACCACTCTGCCATCTATCCTAAAAACTCTGTATCAATTTTGTCCTTGATTGCAAAACTTTTTATTCCGCTGGATTAGGATTTGCCGCTTGCGGATTTTGCGCTGCCAATGCTTCTTTGATTGACAAACGAACTCGTCCCTGACGGTCAATTTCCAGCAATTTAACTTGCACTTCATCACCAACTTGCAGCGCATCGGTTACTTTTTCAATTCTTTGCGGTGCAATTTGAGAAATATGCACCAAACCTTCTTTGCCTGGCAAATATGCGACAAAAGCACCGAAATCGGTAATTTTTACAACTTTGGCGGTATAAATTTTGCCGACTTCTGGTTCAGCGGTAATTTCTTCGATTAAGCGACGCGCTTCGGCAGCGGATTCTTGGCTAGTAGCCGCGATTTTTACTAAACCATCATCGTCGATTTCAATAGAAGTTCCGGACTGCTCGGTGATAGAACGGATTGTCGCACCGCCTTTACCGATAACATCTTTAATTTTCTCGACATCAACCCGCAAAGTGGTAAATCTTGGGGCATACGGCGACAAATCAGGACGAGGAGCGGAAATTGCCTCATTCATAATTCCCAGAATGTGCATTCTTCCTTCGTGAGCCTGTTTGAGCGCAATTTCCATAATTTCTTTAGTGATACCGTTGATTTTGATATCCATCTGCAAGGCGGTTACACCATTTGCTGAACCTGCTACCTTGAAATCCATATCACCAAGATGATCTTCATCACCCAAAATATCGGTGAGCACTGCAAATCTATCGCCTTCTTTAATCAAGCCCATTGCGATACCAGCAACTGGTGCTTTGGTCGGCACGCCTGCATCCATCAAAGATAAGCTTGAACCGCAAACGCTCGCCATTGAACTTGAACCGTTTGATTCGCAGATTTCTGAAACCACACGGATTGTGTAAGGGAATTCGCTTTCTTTCGGCACAACCGCAGCAACACCGCGTTTTGCCAAGCGACCGTGCCCAATTTCACGGCGTTTCGGTGAGCCAATCCGACCAATTTCACCGACCGAAAACGGTGGGAAGTTGTAATGCAAAATAAAGTTTTCTTTCACTTCACCGATAAGCGTATCCAGCAATTGAGCATCACGGCTAGTGCCCAGCGTAGTTACAACCAATGCCTGCGTTTCACCACGAGTAAATAAAGCTGAACCGTGCACTCTCGGTAAAACACCTGTGCGGATTGTTATCGGACGAACGGTTTTGTTATCGCGTCCATCGATGCGTGGCAGCCCTGCCAAAATGCGGTCGCGAACCGTGCGATATTCCAATTCGTGCACATATTCACCGACTTTCTTCGCCGTCCATTTTGCGTCTTCAACTTCTGGTGCAAGCACCGCCGCAGCTTCTTCATGCACTGCCGCAACCGCTGCTTGCCGTTCTTGCTTATCGGCAATTTGATAAGCATTAGTTAATTTCTCGGCACAAAGTTTTTTAACTTCTTCTGTAAGCTCCACATCAATTTCAGGAGCAGTCCAATCCCAAGCTGGTTTTGCGGCTTTTTCAGCCAAAGCATTTATTTCACGAATAACCGTTTGCTGCGCTTCGTGTCCGAATAAAACCGCACCGAGCATTGTTTCTTCCGACAATTGGTCGGCTTCACTTTCTACCATCAGCACCGCATCTGCCGTTCCTGCAACTACCAAATCAAGCCGTGATTTTTTCAATTGCTTCGGTGATGGATTAAGCACAAATTCATTGTTTATATAACCAACTCTTGCCGCACCAATCGGACCGTTAAACGGCACGCCAGATAAACGCAAAGCAGCCGATGCACCAATCATTGCGGGAATATCAGGTTGAACCTCGGGATTGAATGCGATGACGGTCGCGATAATTTGAATTTCATTGAAAAAGCCGTCTGGGAAGAGCGGACGAATTGGACGGTCAATCAGGCGAGAAATTAGAGTTTCTTCCTCACTAGGACGACCTTCACGACGGAAAAAACCGCCTGGAATTTTGCCTGCCGAATAAGTTTTTTCTTGATAATCAACGGTCAGCGGGAAAAAATCTTGACCGTCAGCGACATTTTGATTCGCTACAACGGTTACCAAAACCGCAGTGTCGTCCATAGTTACGATAACGGCAGCATCTGCTTGACGCGCGATTTCACCAGTTTCGATGGTTACTTGATGGCGACCGTATTGGAATGTAGAAGTATGTTTCACGCTGATACCTTTTATAAATTATGCTTTATATATAGAGCGGGCTTATCAAGCGACAAGCCCAAATAGAAAAAATTAACGACGCAAACCTAAATCAGCGATGAGCTTGCGGTAATTGTCGTAATTTGTGCGTTTTAAGTATTCGAGAAGACGGCGGCGGCGGCTAACCATTTTGAGCAATCCGCGGCGTGAGTGATGATCTTTTTTATTTGCTTCGAAATGCGGTTGTAAATCGAGAATTCTTGCGGTTAAAAGTGCTACTTGAACTTCGGTAGAACCAGTATCACCAGGGGCTCTTTGATATTTTTTGATAATTTCTTCTTTGTTCTCTTTATTAAGCATTGCTATGTTCCTTAAATTAAATGGAAAAAACCAAAAATAAAGTCGCAAAACTCTTTATTTCCAGCGGTTAAAAAAGCGCGGCATTCTAGCAAGTTTTCAGCTAGCTAAAACTCTCCAACAAGACCTGTACGGGATGAAGAATTTTCTTATCCGCACAACTTTTGACTTGACAACGGCAGGAATATCCCGTAGCGAGTAGCTCAATTTCAGGATTATCAATTTGCTCTCGCCAAGAAAGTTCAAATAAGCGTTTTGAATTTTCCTGATGTTCTGTTTCGTGCCCGTAAGTTCCAGCCATTCCGCAGCAGCCCACAGCGGCGATTTGCAGTTTCAAGCCAAAAAATTCGAATACTTTTTGCCAATCTTTGCCCGCAGAGGGAATTTGCGTTTTTTCGGTGCAATGCGGAGCTAAAAAATATTTTTTTTTCGTTATTTTTTTACGGATATAGATATCTTTTCCCTTCGCCGTTAAATAACCGTTCAGCCATTCCTGCGGCAACAAAATATTCACATTAAAACTGGAATTCTTCCGATATTCTTGACGGAAAACCATTGTCATTGCGGGATCAATTCCAACCATCGGTATTCCCGACAATCCTGCTTCAATCAAGGTATGACGATTTTTATCTTTCAAGCGTTCAAAGCGTTTATTGAAACCGTGAATTTGCAAAGGCTTACCGTTCGGAAAATAAGGCAGCACAAAGACTTTCACTCCCAATTTTTGAAATAAAAGCAGAAAATCGCGGAAAACTTCGCTGTCGAAATAGCGGGTAAAAGCATCTTGCACAACCAGAACGGCATTGTGCGGAGAATATTCACGAGATAGCGCGGCAAAATCGCAATGTTTTGGCAGAAGCTCTGCGCCGTAATCTGACAATTGTGCCCGTGCTTGCTCGGAAAATAGCGGTATCCGTTCGAGTTTTACCGTCTTTTTTAAGAGCATTTGCACGATTTTCTGCCGTAATAAATAGTTGTAAAACGGTGAGATTTTGGCAAGTAGCGGTAAGGCATATTCCAAATTTCCGATTACATAATCACGCAAAGAGCGGAAATATTTACGGTGATATTCCTCTAAAAACACCGCGCGCAACTCTGGCACATCAACTTTTACGGGGCATTGTCCCGCGCAGGATTTACAAGCTAAACAGCCGCGCATTGCTGCATAAACTTCGCGCTCAAACTCTTCGGTCAAACGGTTTTGTGCTTGCCGAAGCCGCCATTCTTTGAAAAGCATCGCCCGCCCTTTCGGTGAATGCACGCGGTCGCGAGTTACCTTCCAAGACGGACACATCGCATCAAGAAGAGAATAGTTAAAGCAAGAACCATTGCCGTTACAGTGCATTGCATTACCGCCCTGCTGCCAAATATCCGCGGAAATTTGACGGTCAAAATCACCTCGTAAAGCAACTGCATCAACTTTGGTCAGAGCGAATTCATCGGACGGTGTCGCAATTTTTCCAGGATTTAAGCGGTTTTCGGGGTCGAAGAGATATTTCACTCTCTGCACTAACCGCCAACAGTTACCGAAAAACCGCGGTGCATATTCCGAACGCAGTCCCTTACCGTGTTCTCCCCAAAGTACACCGCCATATTTATATGTAAGCGCGACTACTTCATCAGAAATCTTTTTGAACAATTCACGGGAATTTTCCGCTTTCGGGTCAATCAACGGGCGGACATGCAAAACTCCCGCATCAACATGTCCAAACATTCCGTAATCAAGATTGTTGTTATCAAGCAGAGCGCGGAATTCACGGATATACGCCGCAAGATTTTCAGGCGGCACGGCGGTATCTTCCACAAAAGGCTGCGGTCGTTTTTCTCCTGCAATATTTCCGAGCAATCCGACGGAACGCTTACGCATCGCATAAACCGCGTTAATTTCACTTTCCGTTTTTGCAACCGTCAAAGTCAAACGGCGAATACTTCTATCTGCTCTAACAAAATTTACCGCCCGATTTACCGCTTCTTTAAGTTCGTCATAGCTTGGCGCGGTAAATTCCACAATATTGATACCAGCTGGATTTTTACCGCTCGCCGCTGGTGGAAAAAAATCCTTCACGCTTTCCCAAACAAAATCACCTTGCGCAAGCCCTAAAACTTTGGAATCAACCGTTTCGATGGAAAGTGGATTTTGTGATAGCAAGGCACGCGCATCTTCCAAGGCGTTCTGAAAATTGGCATAACCGATATTGACCAGCGCACGGTATTTCGGGATTGGCAATAAATTAAGTTCAGCTTCGGCGATAACTGCAAGCGTTCCTTCCGCACCGCAGAGCACCGCACAGGGATTGAATTGATTGTTTTTAATGAGATTCGGTAAGTCGTAGCCAGTGAGCGAGCGCGTTAATTTCGGAAAACTTGCCGCGATAAGTTCTGCGTTTTCAGCGGCAATTTGATGCAGTCCGTCGCAGATTTTTTTGACTTTTTCAGGCATTTGTTCTTGATATTTACCGCGTTCCACCAAAGCCGTAGAACGGGCAGAAAACACATCACCGCCTAATAAAACCGCTTCTAATCCCAAAATATGGTCGTGAGTTTTGCCGTAACGCAAACTCCCCTGCCCGCTTGCGTCGGTGTTAATCATTCCGCCGATTGTGGCGCGGTTAGAAGTTGAAAGTTCAGGAGCAAAAAATAATCCGTGCGGTTTGAGCGCGGCATTGAGCTGATCTTTCACCACACCGCATTGCACTCGCGCACGGCGATTTCGGACATCAATTTCCAGAATTTGATTCATAAACCGCGACAAATCCAGAATTATTCCGTCGGTTAGAGATTGCCCGTTTGTGCCTGTTCCACCGCCGCGTGCGGTCAAATGTAAAGCTCGGAATTTTTCCCAAGATAAAACCCGCATCACCGTGCAAATATCCGCTGTATTTCGCGGAAAAACTACCGCCTGCGGTCGGCGTTGATAAATCGAATTGTCGGTGGAATAAACGGTCAGCTGCGCGTCTTGATTGGAGTATTCACCGCTAAATTTTTCTTTTTTTAAGACGCGGAAAAACTCAGGAATTAAATTTGCACTCATTGTGATTTTTGATTTGTCAAGTCTTAAATGAAAAAGTTCGCGGATTTTAAGAGCGACAACGGTCATAAAAGACACCGTCCGTAATGCAAGAAAAAATTTTCTTTATTTCGCAGCAATTTGTAAAAAACGCTTCACAATCGTGAAAAAATATCTATAATCGTTTTATGCAATCAATCGTTGCATCAGATATATTTATTTTTTCAAATCAATTGCGAGGTATTTATGCCAATTATCAATCGTCAAGTTCCTGAATTCAAAGCGGAAGTTTTTCAAAAAGGTGCATTTCGCACGATTACCGATGCAAATTTTCGTGGTAAGTGGTCGGTAGTTGTTTTCTATCCAGCAGATTTCACCTTCGTTTGCCCTACCGAATTGGAAGATTTAGCTAAACATTACGCAGATTTCCAAGCTCTGAACGCAGAAGTCTATGCCGTCTCTTGCGATACTCATTTCACTCACAAAGCTTGGCACGACACATCTCCTGCAATTAGCAAAATCGAATATCCAATGGTTGGCGACCCAACTGGCGTTCTAGCACGCGGATTTGATGTGATGATTGAAGAAGAAGGCTTGGCTTTGCGCGGCTCTTTCATCATTAGTCCAGAAGGCGTTATTAAAGTTGCTGAAATTCACGACAACAGCATCGGTCGCGACGCGAAAGCACTTTTGCGTAATTTGAAAGCAGCTAAATATGTTGCTGAACACGACGGTGAAGTCTGCCCTGCCGCTTGGGAAGAAGGCGAAAAAACATTAAAACCAAGCTTGGATTTAGTCGGAAAAATTTAGTTCTTTGTTTGTTAGAAACTTTGCCCCGTATTTTTGCGGGGCTTTTTTTGAAATTATTCGCTAATAAATGCGGTTTTGACGGTTAAAGGCACAAAATTCTTGGAAAATACCGCAAGCAAAATCTGGTCTCGAATTCGCAAAAAAATAAGCTAAAAAGGAGTTTCTTATGCTCGACGAATCATTGCTTCTCCAATTAAAAACCTATTTCCAACGATTAACCAAACCCGTTGTTTTGGTAATACAACCAGAAGCGCATCACAAAAAAGAAGAATTAAAAGATTTTTTAGAAGATTTAGCCAGCGCAAGCAATTTAATTTCAATCCAAGAGAGGGATTTTGGCGGTCGTTCAGGAATTTCCTTTGCTCTGGAATGCGATGGAAAAGTTAGCGGAATTGAATTTTCAGGAATACCGTCGGGACACGAATTTACTTCTCTGATTTTGGCGATTATGCAGCTCTCTGGTGTGCCGCTAAATTTAGATATCGATGTGCAAAAAGCGGTGCAGAACTTAAATTGCAAGGAAGGTCTGCATTTTGAAGTGTTTGTTTCTTTGTCTTGCACTAACTGCCCAGAAGTAGTGCAAACTCTTAATCAATTTGCGCAACTCAATCCTTTAATTACAGTCGAAACCATCGACGGTGCGCTTTTCCGCGATGAAATTGAGGCGCGCAATGTGCAAGGTGTGCCGTCAGTTTTCTTAAATAGAACTCGTTTTGCTGATGGTCGCATTGAGCCATCGCAACTTTTGGCAAAACTCCTCGAACGCTATCCCGCAAGCAAAAAAGATGTTGTTGCCAGTGATATTCCTCTGCAAGATGTGCTGGTTATCGGCGGAGGACCTGCGGGAACGGCATCTGCAATTTATGCAGCACGCAAAGGCTTAAAAGTTACGGTTATTGCGCAACGCTTGGGCGGACAAGTTAAAGATACGGTTGAAATTGAAAATCTCATCGGCACGCTTAAAACTACTGGTGAACAGCTAGCACTCAACTTACGCCAACACATTACTGTTAATCATTCAATTGTGATGCGTGAAGGAGTTGCGGTTAAATCGATTTCTCCTGCCGAAGGCGATAGAAAGCATCATCAAGTAATTTTGCAAACTGGCGAGATGATTGAAACTCGCACGATTATTTTGGCGACTGGTGCTAAATGGCGCGAACTCGGCGTTCCTGGTGAAAAAGAGCATATCGGACGCGGTGTGGCATTTTGTCCGCATTGTGATGGACCGTTTTTTAAGGACAAAAAAGTTGCGGTTATCGGCGGTGGAAATTCAGGAATTGAGGCGGCGATTGATTTAGCGGGAATTTGCGAAAAAGTTGTAGTTTTCGAATTTGCCGAAACCTTAAACGCTGACCAAGTTTTGATTGATGCGCTTTATGAACGCTCTAATGTTGAAGTTTTAACTTCGGTTGCCGTGCAAGAAGTGCTGGCGAAAAACGGACGCGTTTCAGGTTTGTCTTACAAAAAACGCGACAACAACGAAGAAATTGCCATTGATTTATCAGGAATTTTCGTGCAAATCGGTTTAGCTCCGAGCACAGACTTTTTGAAAAACACCGTCAAGCGCAATGAATACGGTGAAATTGAAATTAACGAACGCTGTGAAACTTCAACTGCGGGAATTTTTGCCGCTGGCGATTGCACAACTGTTCCGTATAAACAAATTGTGGTGGCGATGGGAGAAGGTGCAAAAGCGGCACTTTCAGCTTTCAATTATTTAGTCCGTTCATAATCCACCGTCATTGTGAAAATAAAAAGCCAAAACAAATGAGTTTTGGCTTTTATTTATTCAGCGTAATTTATTATTCAAGTTCCGTAATATCCTGTAAATATTGCTGCAAGAGAATTTTTTCACGGCAATTTTTATCTTTATTTTCTTCCGCATCTTCCGTTTCCAGTGTTTTTTGTTCAAATTTGCGGATTGCCCGTAAATATTGGCGAATTTTTTGGATATCAGCATCAGGATAAATTTGCAGCAAATCGAAAATTGCTTGTTTTTCATCGTTTAGTAATGCGCTAACTCTTTGATTTATTAAGAATTTTTTCCTATCCGCTGCTTGCTGGGAAAGCCTTTCAATATCCGCGACATTTTTATTTAGTTCCGTGAAATTGTCTTCAATTAGTCGTGTTAAGTATGACAAATGTCTTGCAAAAGCATTTCCTTTGAGCCGTTTTGCTTCGCGGAAGGCGGCGGTTTGTTCGGCATTTAGTTTGAGATATTGATATTGAGTTTCAGGAATTTTGATTATTTCCGCGACGAGTTCTTTGATTTTTGCTCGCTCGCGTTTGATTGCGGAACGGTTAGCGCGGATAACTCGTCCGAGTTCGTCGTATTGTTTTTCTGGTTTTAGCGGTTTATTTTCAACGGTCATTTTGGCTCCGGTAATATTTGTTTATCTATATTTTGTAATATTTTTGTATTATTTTTACAGTTTAATCAAATACAGTTCTGTATTTAAGTATAATTAGCGCACTTCAAAATATGCCGACTATTAAAGTCGGCTTTTTTATCGGAAATATCACTATTTTTTTAATAATTGATATTGACGGTAATCACAAAAAAAATAATTATCTCGAATAGGAACTTCATCAATGAAAATTGCGCGTGCTTACTGGAAAACGCTACTCTTTGCCTTGTCCGTTATTTTGATTTGTGCAGCTAACGGGCAGGATTTTATGGATATCCTGCGCAAACCAACTAACACTGACCTTGAAGAATTAGAGCAGAAACAAGCTGCCACGGAAAAGAAAAATCAAGCTAAAACCGCAAAATCAAGCAGTAATAAAAAAGCACAAAATAATGAAGACAACGCAACTGCAACCAGCCGCGGCGTGCGGGTTTTGTTAGACGGTCAAACGGAAAATGCGATTGTTGGTAGTGAAGCGGTGCGAGTAAAACTCGGTGCTGATGCAAATGCAGATACTGATACAAAGCAAGATAAAAAGAGCACAAAAAACGACAAAAAAAATACAAAGAAAGACAAAAATACTAAAAAAGAGCAAGCGAAAGAACAAAAACCAGAACCAGAAGAAAAGAAAAAGCCGCTCACAATAGAAGAGCAAATCGGCGAAATGGCGGTAAAAAAAATTCAGGAAGAGGAAAACGCTCCGCCGAAAATTTCTCCAATGCCGAATGTCAATTTAGATTTCCCGACGATAAGCTTTGATGAACCTGATATTTACTACGGCAATTCAGCGGATAATCATTTCAACGAGCAGGAAGAATTAGAAAACAGCAATCCTTATCAAGCAAATACTTCGGCGCAAAGCAATAATTCCAATCCGCGCAAGAAAGTTCCGACCACCGTTATCAATTTAAGTAATACACAAGAAGACAATAATCAGACAATCGACTACAAATTCGAGGACAATTCACCGCAAGCTGCAGCGACCGACGCTTTTGCCGACAACCTTCCCGTCGAAATTTCCAATTTAATCGCCAAGCACAAGGTCAATAAAGAAAACTTCAGCTTGATTATTCAGGAAGTTTCCCGTGATAAACCGCTAGCATCGCTCAATGCGGGCAAATTGCGCTCCCCAGCTTCGGTTACCAAAATTTTCACTACGGCTGCTGGTTTAATCGCGATGGGTGATGATTACCGCTATCCGACCCGTTTTTTCGTTGATGCGATGCCTGATAAGGACGGAGTTGTCAATGGCAATTTGTATATTCAAGGCGGTGGCGATCCGTTTTTAGTGGAAGAACGCCTGCGTGATTTCATTAAAGAGCTGCGCGGTAAAGGTGTGCGCCATATTGCGGGCAACATCATCATCGACAATTCGCTCTACAAATTGGAATTAGACGAAAAAGATACTTTTGACTTCGACGGCAATCAATATTCTGCTTACAACGCCGTTCCTTCGCCGATTATGGTGAATTTCCGCACGATAAAAATTATTTTTACGCCAGCTGGCAAGAAAGGCGTAAATATCTCGTTATCTCCGCAAATCAACAACTGGCAAATCGACAATCAAATGACGGTAAATAGCGGTAAATGTTCGGACAATTTCAATCCAACTCCCGAACTATCCCGCGATGACAAAGGTTTTGCTGTCTTACGATTGACTGGCAAATACAGCACAAATTGCGGCAAATCTGATATTTCTGTCGTAATGGGAGAGGCTATCGAGCAGATGTATTACTTATTCCGTGATTTGTGGTATGCCGAAGGCGGTAGTTTTGACGGTCGCGGTGAGATTGGAGTTGTGCCGAATTCTGCTGCATTGATTTATACGGGGCAATCGCTACCGATGTCGGAACTCGTGCAAAAAATGAACACGATGAGCAACAATGTGATGACGCGGCAGTTGATGCTCACGCTCGGTGCTTATTTATACGATGTGCCAGGCAATTTGGAAAAAGGTCGCAAAGGGGTTTTAGAAACCTTAACCGCATTTGGTGTAGCAACCGACGGTGCGATTATTGACAACGGTTCGGGACTATCGCGCAAAACTCGCATCAGCGCACAAGGTTTTTCATCATTACTAATAAATATGTATCGCTCGGAAAAATTACGCGAACCGTTTTGGAATTCCTTGGCAGTTGTCGGTGAAACAGGAACGCTAAAAAAACGCTTCAAAGGCACGCCGATGCAGGGAAAAATCCGCGGTAAAACGGGCACAATCGATAAAGTTCGCGGTTTTGCGGGATATGTGCAAGCGGCAAGCGGTCGAGTTTTCGTTGTCGTGATGATTGGCAACGACAACGCCGCCCTACCTAGCCGTTATATGCAGGATGATGTTTTGACTTGGGTTTATAAACAGTAATTGATATTTCAAGAACAACACGGGCGTATCTCATCGCAGATACGCCCAGTTCTATTTATACATTTCATTTTTCAAGGAAACTTACGGATAAAACTAATGCTAAAAAAATCACAAATAACTTCACAAAAAAAATCACACTTAACCGAAACTCAACAACATAAATTCAGCCGCCGCAATTTCTGCACCGCGCTTTCAATGCTACTTATCACCGCCTGTGCGCCTGAACAAAAAACAAAAACCATCGTCAAAAAAACTCCTCAAATAGAATATTTCAACCTTCCAATCAGCACTGCAGCACAGGAAAATTTAGCCCGTCAAATGATGAAAGATGGCTTTTTTCTTGGCGCAAAATCCTATTTACGGATATTCAAAGAAGAAAAAACTTTGGAAATTTGGAGTTTGCAAGAAAACGGTAAATACGGGCTATTTCGCCGTCTGCCGATTTGCACTTTTTCAGGCAGGCTCGGTCCCAAATACCGTGAAGGTGATAAGCAAGCACCCGAAGGTTTTTATGAAATTCATAGCCGCCAACTCAATCCCAATTCGCAATATCACCTTGCGATGAATATCGGTTATCCCAACCAATTTGACCGCGCGCACGGTTATACGGGCAGCAAAATAATGATTCACGGTGATTGCGTATCCAGCGGTTGTTATGCAATGGATGATGTTCAAATTGAAATGATTTATGCCATTGTTGCCAGTGCCTTGCAGCGCGGACAAGTTTTCGTGCCCGTGCATATTTTCCCGTTTCGAATGGACGCTATGACGATGCAAAACCGTGTAGCAACAAGTCCTTATGCGGATTTCTGGCAGCAATTGCAACCAGCTTATGACTACTTCGAGAGAATAAAAATACCGCCCAGAATTGAAATCAGCGGCAACCGTTATATGGTTTTACCGCATTTATAGTCGTTTCAGTTCAAAATAAGACAAGGCAGCGAGCTTAAAGACTGTATCTAGAATACGGCGAGGCGAAGCTCCCGCAGTATTATTTTGAAATGGAACGACTATACCAGATGCGGTTTAAGCATTCAGCTTATCCGAATAAAAAATAAACACAGCTATTACAAATCCGAGGCAATAAAAATGGCTAGAAAAAATAGAAATAAAGAAATCCAAGAAAAGGAAATAATGAGTAAAGAGACGAAAAAAAAATCCACAAAGCTGACTAATCTTCCGCCCGTTCCCGAAGATGCACCGCTCTTAATGCCCATACAAAATCTGCGTGAGAAGCCGAGTTATGCCAAATTGCCGAAATATTTTCGGGTTTATCTCGCACGCTTTATTGCTTTTGGCGGTGCGCTAGCGGTTGGAACTATCGGCACTTGGCAACTCAATGCCGCGATGGGTAGCGGTAAAAACACTTTTTTGCAATGGGTTTTGCTTTTTCTTTTCTCGCTTACTTTCTACTGGGTGAGTTTTTCGGCAACGGCGGCTCTTGCGGGAATTGTTCCCAAAATCCGCCGCCGTAAGTTAAATCCAGAAGAAGCCGCAAAAAAAACAGAAAAAATTGCCATCGTGATGCCCGTTTATGGCGAAGATGCAGCAATGACGGGGGCGAATTTACTTTCCATCGCCGACAGTGTGGCGCAAACTCCAATTGCCGCTCGGTGTGAAATTTTCATTCTCTCGGATACGCAAAACGCAGATATTTGGCTACAAGAAACCAATGCTTTTCAACTTTTACGGGAAAAATCGCCGCTTCCTGTTTATTACCGTCGCCGCAGTGAAAATTTTGCCCGTAAAGCTGGAAATGTCGCGGATTTTGTCCGCCGCTTTGGTGGGCGTTATGAATATATGCTGGTGCTCGATGCCGATAGTTTGATGACTGGCGAAACTATCGCGGAAATGATTTATCGAATGGACGCAGATCCGCGTTTAGGTTTATTGCAGTCTTGCCCGCAGCTTATCGGCGGTCGTTCTTTACTTGCGCGCACTATTCAATTTGCGAGCAGTCTTTACGGCGGCGTGGTTGCCCGTGGAATCGACGCTTGGCAAGGCACGGAAGGAAATTACTGGGGACACAATGCGCTAATACGCACCCGAGCTTTTGCCGAAAGTTGCGGTTTGCCAGAACTTAAAGGTCGTCGTCCAATAGGCGGACATATTTTGAGCCACGATTTTGTTGAAGCCGCCCTACTTCGCCGTCGCGGTTGGATTGTGCGAATGGATTCGGATTTAGACGGTTCGTATGAAGGTCTGCCGCCGTCTTTGGAAGATTTATCAGGACGCGAACGCCGCTGGGCACAAGGTAATTTGCAACATCTTGGCGTGCTTCGCACTCGCGGTTTTACTTGGACAAATCGAATGCACTTTGCAATTGGCATTGCGGGATATTTGATGAGCCCAATTTGGCTCTTGATGCTCTCGGTCGGGATAATCATCACCGCGCAGGCACTCTTTACGCAACCCGAATACTTTCCGCTTGCGCATCAACTTTTCCCGAACTGGCCAACATTCGATGCGAGAAAAATGCTCGGACTTTTCTTCTCCGCGCTTTCACTCTTACTTATTCCGAAATTTATCGGTTTGCTTGCCGCAATGATTTTGCCGAGCCGCCGCCGCAAATTCGGAGGAATTTTCGCGCTTATCAAAGGTTTTTTCGCGGAACTTTTTATTTCCACGCTTTATGCGCCGATGATGATGCTTTTGCAAACTCATCACATCATCGACATCGTTTTGGGGCGCGATTCGGGCTGGGCAACGCAAAGCCGTGATGCCGATGTGATGCCGTGGAAAATCGCGCTCTCGCGCACTAAGTCTTACATCATCGCGGGGATTATTCCGCTCGCTGTTCTTGCTAAATTCGCGCCAGAGCAGCTTCTGTGGCTATCTCCAATTATTTTGGGACTTTTACTTTCACCACTTCTCACGCGCCACAGCGGCAATAACCGTCTCGGTAAATTTCTCGCTCGCAAAAAATTCCTACTTATTCCAAGCGAAATTTCACCGAACAAAATCATCGTCAATGCTTATAAAAATCTCGCGGAATTTGCCGAAATTGCCGATGTAGAACTAATGAAAGCCAGCGCAAATCCTGAAATAATCAAACGCCACACTGCTTCCCTCGACGAAAAAGAAAAATTACCGAATAACCAAGAAATCAAAATGCACAGCATCACCGCGCGGGCAAAACTCGAAAATTGCCAAAGCTGCCAAGAACTAGGGGAATTTTTGAATAAACAGGAAAAAATCATCATCGCGGCAAATCTGGATTTATTGGAAAAAATCGCAGAAAAATGCCCTAGCCCAACGCAATAAAAAGGAAAAACTCCCGTGGAAAAAGATAAAACAGAAGAACAAACCGTTCGAAAAACCGTCGAGGAAAAATGGAAACCTGTCCCGATAAATTTCAAAACCGAAGCTGGCAAAAGAATATTAAATGTAGCAGTAACAAGAGTTATAGAACGCCACGCCGAAGAAATTAAGGTATGGCTGATAAATGATTGAGTTAGAAAATGTGTTGGGCGTGTCAAAAATCTCTATCGACAGTTCCTTCGCTACGCTCAAGATGACGAGGTAAACAAACATAACCACCATAAATTTAGATGTGTCTATCAATTAAAACACGACAATTTTTGTCGCTTAAAATCTGTCAAAAATTGGCATTATCACAAAAAAAAAAAAAAATGAGGTGTTACAAAAATTTAATAATCAGAAAGATAGCAATTTTCACTAGATAATCCCGTATGAGAATAATAAAAATTTTCTCATTCGCACAAACAGTTTCACAACCTACTTAATGGAATAAAACTAATGAAAAAATCAATATGTACCGCAATTTTGTTCGGTATCTGCACGCAAATCGCTGCAAATGCCCAAGATAGCAACACAACTGCAACTGGCGCATCAGTTGATCCAACCACCAGCGCAGTTTCATTCGACTCAACCGATCCAGTTCAATCATCAGACCCTAACATCGGCAAACCTGCCAACAGCGCAGGCACAGCAGAAACAATTACCTCACCTGCCGATGTCTCCCCTTTCACCGTCGTTCCCGCTTATCTTGATTCAACAATCAGCACTAATGAATCAACGGTTAAGCCACGCGTAACTCTGGTTATCGACGATTCAGGTTCGATGAGCTGGGCACCGCTTTCTGGTGTTAGCGGAAAAAGCAAGCTCAAAATCGTGCAAGATGTTCTCGGTCAACTCATCGGGGGGGGGAATTCATCAAACAATCAAAAAGAAGATTTCAGTAAGAACATCAAATACAACCTCGTTCCACTTTGGGCAAACCGCCTTTATGGGCCAGCATTTCAAGGAACAGAAGTAATACAAATGTGCGTATTACCGCCTTGGGAAATATTAACGACAGTAGTAAATGGTCTTACATTGTTACCAGGTTCGGCAGGTTTTCCTTGCACAAATACCAAACCAGTGCAACGCGACTACGCTGACGGTGCAACAATCTACTCAAGATACATCAAAAAAATGGCACCAGGCGGCACAACCCCAACCACCGCTTCCTATGTTGGTGCTGTAAATACCGCTTATAAAAATATTGAATACGCTTGCCAAAAAAACTATGTGATCGTCTTATCTGATGGCGATACCAACTTCGATATGCGGCAATTTTCTTCATTGGGAGCTATCGCTGGAAGCACTGCTGCTGACCAGATTAGATTCGATATGAGCCCATCAGATAAATTCTTGCAAGTGATGAGTGGCGGTGGGGTTAATTACGATGTAGAGGATATGTCTCTGCAAGAAAACACTAGCGAAAAAACATTGAAGGCTGCTGGTGGCTTGGTTACCGCTTGGAATGATTTTGGCGTAAATACCCTCACTTTCGCAACTTCTACCAAATATCCAGTTCTCACCAAAATTTACGGTCTTGAAGGTCGTGAGCATATGCCTTGGCAATATTTATATGCCTACGGCAACAAATCAATTGCCTACACTCATAACTACGGCTATCCAGATAATTGGCCTGCAAAACCATACGGTCAAAACCGTAACAAGGTTTATGACGGCATTTATGCCAAATTCCCTGAACTTCCAATCAACGGGACTTGTGCAATTCCACTTCTATGCGCAGGTAAAGGTTTAGATAGAAACCGCATCATCGGTTACGGTCATCAACCAATGGATGATGACGGAAAAACTCCAATCAACAACGGTATTGCATTCTTCTCACATAAGCTTTACAACAACGATCAAACCGACTTGATTACCACCGTTGATGCAAATGGCAACAAAACGGATAAAGAAGGAAACCCTTGGACTGGTAACCAAAACATTCAAACCATCACTATCGGTTTCGGCGACGGTTTAAGAATGAACGGTCAGCAATATTTGAAGGAAGCTGCCGAAGCATATAAAGCATACAACCCTGTTTATATCAACGAAAACGGTGAAGAAGAACTGGTTGTCGGTGATGATGTTCTACAAATCGGAGCAAAGAGCGATAAACAATACGGAATGTTTAATGCCTTATCAGAAGAAGAACTCTATGACACATTCGTCAAAATCTTCACAATGGCTATCAAAGGTGGCACCTACAACTCTGATTTAGTTCGCACTTCTACTGCCGCACCAAGTCAAGTAACCACCACTGAACATCAAATCGAAGGTCGCACGGATTACGCAGGTCATCAGGTTTATCAAGCACTGGTAAGCAATTTGAGCGTCCGCACAGGCAACTGGTCAAGCGTGCTTTCTTTCTATTACTTCGACGGTGATACTCGCGAAAATGGTTTAGATGAAACCGCAAATGTCATTCACGCGGAATATCCAAACATTCCTTACAAAATCTTGGTTGGCGAAAGAAAATCTGGCTCTTACGGTGATATCGCAAGCGCGAGCCCTGCCCTCTTCGGTTATTCAGGTAAAGAGCAAGAATTCAAAGCAGGATTTTTACCGTGGATTTCTCGCGCGGGCGGTTTGTCTGCAACCGCGGATGACGATATCGAAGCAACAGTTGCCGCTCTTAATTTAAGCGAACGCTTAATCGACAAATACCGTAACCGTGTGCTCGATGATGTTGCAGAAAAACCAGAAGCGGTTTATGAACGGATGATGGGCGATGTTCTTGATGCTTCTCCAATCACGCTTCCTGACACAACGGTTGATCGCTCAATTATTGATTACGACAAAAAGAATTCTGATCCGCTAATCGATAAAGCGCGTTATTTCATCGCAGGCTCTAACGACGGAATGCTTTATGTCTATCGTCGTGATAAAGCCGCAGAAAAAGATTGCGCTGGCTCAAACGGCACAACTCGCAAATGCCACGACGCTTTTGCTGAAAAGAAATTGCCGTATAAATTAAGCCTGAACTATCTTCCAGCCGAAATGCCACGCGAAGACGGTAAAACTCTCGGTGAAGTTCTCCCTGCAATTGCACAAGAAGGTTACGGTTCTGGTGCGCCAAAACCACATATTTACGGGATAAACGGCGGTCTTTCTTATGTAACTTCGGCGAAAACTTTCGGTCGTAAGCAAGAAACCATAATCCAAGCGAATATGGGTCAAGGCGGACGCGGAAGCTTCGGTATGCGTATCGGAGGTTTTGATGCAACCAAAACTACGGCTACTCCAATTGCAATCGACGCGGGCGACGATAAATCATTACAAGCTTGGGAAACCGCATCTGGCGACACTGGCGTAAAAATGGGTTACACCATCTCTAAACCAGCGATGGGACAACTCGCCAAAAATTGGATGCTTTCCGCTGATAAGCAATACGGCACGGAACACGGTAAAGCGGTTATTCGCCCAACCGAACCTGATGTCCTCAACAATGTTTCCGTTGCAAGCTTCATTTCTAACGGTCATCCAGGTGCGGATAAAGCATTGCACGACACATATCCAACTCTTTATGTCTTCGATGCAATGGGCTATGACTTCGGCGCGAAAAACAAAAAAACTGCAACTCAAAGTGCAAGTTCTGGTCAGTTGATTAAGGCAATTTCTGTTGTAGGTGATACGAATGCTGACGGAATAATGGCACTCGGTTCTCCAACCGCAGTTGATACCGACTTCGACGGAATTATTGATGTTGTCTATGCAGGTGATTACTCTGGTGATTTGTGGCGTTTTGATTTGCGCTACGACGGTGTTGATAACTGGAAAGCCTACAAAATCTACGACGGCGTGAGCACTCAACCAATTACCGCGGCACCTGCTGCTTACCGTATCAGCTCAGCAAGTGGCTTGAAATATGTAGTTGTATTCGGAACAGGTTCAGATATTTATGACGCTGACCGCGACGATGAAACTAAACGCCAAAACAAACAAGCAATCTTCGGTATCTACGACGATTTAGGTTTGGAAGAAACTACCGACGCACTCGGCAATAAGCAATACAGCAACAAACTTGCGGTTAAAACCGTTCGTAAAGCTGATTTATTGCAACGAAAATTCGCCGCAGATGACGGTTCGAAAGATCCAAACGGTCGCCGTTACCGCAAAATCGAAACCGCGCAATGCGATGTTAAATATGGCGAACAACTCAAATTGAGCGCCACCGATTGGAAAGATAAAACAAAAACTGTCGAACTTACGGGCAAAAAACTCATCAAAAGCGCACAACCTTTGTATCTGTCCGATGAATGCGTAGGCAAAAAAGGTTGGTATATCGAACTCTTCGGTGCGGAAGAAGATAAAAACGGTATGGAAAACCTCGGCGCGGAAATGGTTGTCAGCCAACCGCAAGTTCTCTTGAATTCGATGTTCGTAACAACTAGAAGTTATGCAAAATCATCAAGCAGCTCGCAAGCACTCGGCAACACTAGCGATGAAGAAACTTGTGCTGGTTCAACCGAAGGTTCAAGCACAACTATCGGTTCTTCTTGGCTTATCGGTTTGAATGTGCTAAACGGCGGTATGCTCGACGAAGCGAAGTTCCAAGATCAATACAACCACGCCGATCCGAACTACGAAGCGCAAGAAATCGTCAGCAGCGATTTGACTAATGTTGTCGGTGTAGAACTTACTTCGGTTAAATCTGCAACTAGCGGTTCAACAGGCGGTTCGGCTACAGGCGGCTCTACTGGTGGTTCAAGCTCTGCTGCTAATAACGACAAAAAAGAAACCGATAACAGCTACAACATTTCATCTGCGGTTGTGCTGATGAGCCCTGATTTAACCAACAGCATCATCCAAAGCACTAACGCAAACGGACAAGCTGGCGACGGTGAATTGCAAGAAACCGCAAAAGATGTGTTGGAATGCACTACCGATGCAAGCGGTAAACAAGTTTGCACAAATGTAATTAAACGCAACACAGTTCCGCAAGGAAATAGCTGCACACGGCAATCAGACTGGACAGCAACTGCATCGCTTTCAAGTTCTGATCCGTTTATCGGCGGTATTCACGCTAAATTGTGTAAAGGCTCATTCTTGCGCACCTCAATTCGTGAAATCAAACTTCTTGATTAAACGAAAACAACATAAAAGCTCCTTTAAGTTGAACTTTACGCCCGATATTTCGGGCGTTTTTTTATTCCGTTATCCGTGAATTTTTATTCCTTCTCACATTAAGTCGTTTCAGTTCAAAATAAGACAAGGCAGCGAGCCGAAAACAGTATCTAGAATACGGCGAGGCGAAGCTAACGAAGTATTATTTTGAAATGGAACGACTATAGAAAAATCAATCAATAGAGTCCGAAATATTACTGTAAAAGATATAGTCGTTTCAATTCAAAATAAGACAAGGCGGCGAGCCGAAGACAGTATGCCTAATACGGCGAGGCGAAGCTAACGCAGTATGATTTTGAAGTGGAACGACTATAGCATCACAATTGCATTAGAACAGACCTTTAAGTAATGATTAGCAGCCTGTTTTATTTATTGGGAGAAATAATTATGAAAGAAATTTACTTACTTACTCATCACCGTAAATACGAAGATGGTAGCGGTTCAGACATAAAATTGTTAGGCACATATTCCAGTTTAGAAGAAATTGAAAAAGTTTTACCGCATTACCGCAAACAACCTGGATTTTGTGATTATCCCGATGATTTTGTAATTGAAAAATATGAACTTGACGAACAAACTGATTGGAATGAAGGTTTTATTTTGGGTAAAAATATTCCCTCTTGGGCATCAGAAGAAGTGGCGAAACAAAATGAAACAGCAGAAGAATTTGCTCTTCGTCTCTACAAAGAACAATACGGTAAAGAGCCAATCAGATTAAGTTATAGCGAATTTGCAGCTCTTTTGGAATATGCGAAAAAGAAAAAAACTTATGTTTTGTGGCATTCATATCAAAATAAGCACGGAAAAGAACTTACAAAATGTCTTGGTATTTATAGCAATTTAGAACTAGCGGAAGAAGCAAAAGCGCGTTATGCAACTTTACCAGGATTTTGTGATATTCCAGAAGGGTTATATATAGACGAGTTTTTAATCAATAGGAATAAATAATCTATATTGGATATAAAAATTATGTTATACGAAATTTATTTTTTATCTCACCCTGATCAAAATAAATATAACAGTGAAGAAAAAAACATCAAAATCCTAGGAATTTATTCCTCAATAGAGGAAATTGGCAAAGCAATAGAACAATTTCATAAGCAAGGAAAATTTTTAGATAGTCCTAATGATTTTATTATCGAAAAATACGAATTAGATAAAAGCTATTGGACAACTGGGTTTATTTTAGAAAAAAATATTCCAGTTTGGGCTGATAAAAAGGTTGTTTATACAGGTGAAACCAGTTATGAATTTGCTCACAGATTATGTTCAGAATACGGTTATGACAAGGAATTTATAACTTGGCAATATAGTGAATACGCAAGTTTAGCTGAATACGCTAAAACAATCCATTATGTTTATATTTTATGGCATTATTATGAAACAGAAAATTATGATGATGTAATAAAACTTCTAGGTATTTTTAGTTCTTATGAATTAGCAAAAGAAGCAGAAGAGAGGTATAAAAAATTACCAGGATTTAAGTCTCTGCCTTATTATTTTGATATTGATGCTTATGAAATCAATCAAATGCAATGGACGGAAGGATTTGGTTTGGGATTTTTAGATGAAGATATAGAAAATAATAACAAAACATATGAATAAAAATGATAAAACAGTGCTATTTTAATTATTTATAAATATTGTCTTCATTAAGAATAAATTTTTCAATGCTGAAATTTTCTTTAATTAGTCCCTCAAAGTAATTTTTATTTGTAAATCTTTCAAGTGCTTTTTGTGCTTTATGTCTGGAAGTATAAACTCCCAAAATGTGCATATCATTTTCTACCCCATAGACCAAAATATGCACCTGTCGTCCTTTTTTTATACTACTCTTACCTATTGGTTTATCATCTTTTGCCCAATATGGTATATCGCTTTCTACTATAAAACCCTCTCCTTGATAATCTGAATTTATTTCCTTTTCGTTATATTCGTCAATTTCAAAATTATCGGGAAAATCACGAAAACCAGGTAAGTTTTTATGTTCCTCTAATGCTATTTCTGCTTTATTCTTTGTGCTAAAAAATCCTACTATTTTGCAATCATAATCTAACTCATCGGTAGAAATTGGACGGTAATGAGTTAAACAATAGACTTTTTGCATAAATAATCCCTGTATCTTTTGATTTTATGAAATTCATCTTGCAAGGAAGTGGGGTAATTATTTTCCCCATATTTTTGAGAGCAAAGACGATGGGCAAATTCTTCGCTTGTTTCATTGCTTTGCAGTGTTTTATCTTTTGCCCATAGAGGGATATCGCTATCAAGTTCAAATCCCTCATTCCAAAAACTTTGGTCAATTTGATATTCAGCACTGAAAAAACAGTCTGCTAATTGCTTAAAACCTGGCAATTTTTTACAGCGATTGATGTTCTTTTGAAGTGTTTCTATTGATGTATATAGACCAATATTTTTTACATCTTCATAGCCAATCTCGGAATAAATACCGATATATTCAGCATTGAAATAACCGTTTTTGTGATGGTTTAAATGTTGCAAAAGATATACTTTATTCATAACTTATACCTTATATTTATTATTTATATCCGCGATTACCGTTTTTCTGCAAAACGCTATGCTCTTTCATTCTTTGTTCATCACCTCTCCATTTTCCTTTTCCATACTGTTCGTCCATTAATCTGTCAGCATATTCTTTACCATTTTCCCATTTATAAGGTCTTTTACCTCTTGCCCAGCTTGGGTTTATCAGTGGATTTTTCTTTACCAGAACCAGAAATAGGTTTTTTATATTTATCCTCTGCCTTTTCTGCGTCGGTTTTATTCGTTTTATCTTTTTTATTTTTATATTGCTGGTTATAAAGCAAAATTGCTTCTGCTGTATTTAATAATCTAGCTGCATTTATAAACTTAATTGCATAATTAGTATCAATACCGACAACATAAACGAGAATGGTATAAACTTCTTCGTAGTTTCTAATTAGTAAAGCTTGTTCTAATGCAATTGTGATACTATCTTTTACGGCAGTATTTCGGGCTCTATTGATTAAATTTGTGCCAAAACTTCTGGTCTCTTGTTGATAATTTATATTATCGGGATTGCATACTGTTGTGATTAAATTTTCTAGCTCTTGCCGCTCTTTTAATATGTCCTTATAACTTAATTCAACGCGGTTACCGTTACCATCTTGGCGATAAATCGGTTTAGAAATATCATAAAGAACGCTCAAATTATTTCTTGCTGTTTGACATCTTTCTTCTTTGGAAATTACACTGCTTGATGAATTTCCTGCAAATGCACAATTTAATGTGATGAGAATAAATATAGTCGTTCCATTTCAAAATAATACTGCGTTATCCGCTCCTCACCGTATTCTGATACAGTCTTTAAGCTCGCTGCCTTGTCTTATTTTGAACTGAAACGACTATAGAAATATAAAAAGTCTTTTGAACATTTGAACTCCTAAAATATAAAAACATAGACATCAATAACACTCATAAGAAATAATGAACCATATTTCACGCTCACAATCCTTCACATTCGAATCTGCTAATTACATCTTTCTTGCAATAATAATTGCCCTCTTCGGTGGATATTTATCTTCTTCTTGGGGAAAATTTTCCAGAAATTCCTGCAATGAATAACTCGGAGAAAATTCGGTTCTTCTTTGCTCCTCATTTGTGGTCAAAACGGGCTCGGAGACTTCCAACACTTGCAATTTCAAGCGTTCCAACCAACGGCAAACCGCCTGCACACTCGGCACAAACCAAACATTTGTCATACCGCAATATCTATCTTTCGGGGTATAAACACAATTTTCATCGCCGTCGATAACTAATGTTTCCAAAACCAATATTCCGTCTTTATTCAAAATTTCTTTTAATTGCGAAATAAAAAAAATCGGATCGCGACGGTGATATAAAACTCCCATTGCCAAAACTATATCGGCGTTTTCCTTGAATTCGGGAATATTATCAAGGGTAAGAGGTAAAAAAACCGCTCTGTCATCTTGAATTAACTTTTGCAAAAAAAGATATTGCATAAAGTAATGCCAACTCGGTTCAATTCCTACTGCAACTTTTGCCATTTTGCCTAAAAATCGGTATAAAAAATAACCGTTCCCCGTGCCGACATCTACGACTTTTTTTCCTGAAAAATCAATATTCATTGAAAGCAGTCTTTGCATTTTTAATTCCGAACGCCATTCCGAATTCACATCAATTCCGCATAAATCAAAACGACCTTTTCGCCAAGGAATTAAAAATTGTGCAAGTTCTAAAATATTTTTTTTATCGATTTTTTTGGCTTGATTTTCTACAATTTCTAGCTTTATTTCATCTCCGTAAGTTATATTTAAATACTCCTTATCAACAGTTGCCAATTCGCTTATTTTTTTCCACCATTCATCGGTTTTTCCGTGTCTGTTAGCAAAAATTTCTTCCATTCTTTGAATAAAAATATTCTGCTCTATTTGCTTATTTAATTTCGGAAAATAGCGGTAAAATTTATCGATTTCCGCTGCTAATACGGCTTTTAATTCATTCATTTTACCGCCACCCAAGCACGGAAAGAAAAGGCTTGAAAATAAGGAATCACCTGCTTAAAACCGACTTCTTTTAAGCGTTGTTCTATAACTTCTCGGTTATCGGTAAGCATAACCTGTTCCAAAGATTCCCGTTTCTGTGCTATTGCCAAATCAGAATATCCCTGATGCCGTTTGAAATTTTCGTGAAATAACCGCGAAATATCATCTTCATAACTAGTTTTTTCCGCCAAAAGCAAAATACCGTTATTTTTTATACTCTCATAGATATTTTTCAACACTCTTGTGCGTTCTTTCGGCTCTAAAAATTGCATTAAAAAATTCATAATTAGTACATCGCAATTGTCAAGTTGTATCGTCAAAATATCTTCGGTCTTAACTTGAATATTTTGAATTCCCGCACCAGCCACATATTCCGACAAGCGAGAAGTCATCGCAGAAGAATTATCCACCGCAATAATCTGGCAATTTTCAGGTATCACCCGTTTCAAAGCCAAACTCACCGCGCCCAAGGAACAGCCCAAATCGTAAATCAGCGGTTTTTCTGCATTAGCGCGACGCAGAAAATAATCCGCAATCGCTGCCGTCATTTGTAATACCGCGGCATAACCAGGTATCGAGCGATGCACCATATCGGGAAAAACGGCTGCCGTGCGCTCATCAAAGGAAAAATCCAGCACTTCCTGCGGATAGTCAAAAATTTCGTCTTTTTTCACTGTTATTCCAAAATTTATAAATAAAAAAAATCCGCCCAAACAGCGGATTTTTTGAATGTTAAGAAGAAATCAAGCTTGTGCGGTATTTCCATCCGCTCCATCAACGGGTTTATCTTCGGCGTTTTCCGCTTTATTCCCCTCTGATTGAGTCTTGTTTTCAGCATCGCCAGAGTTATTTCTGCGAGTTTTACTATTACCGTCATCGCTCCAACCAGCAGGTTCGCGCACGGGACGGCGAGCCATCAAATCGTCGATTTGTTCTTCGTCAATGGTTTCGTATTTAACTAGCGCATCTTTCATCGCGTGCAAGATATCGATGTTGTCCTGCAAGATTTTTTCCGCTCTTTGGTAGTTACGGTCGATAAGTTCGCGAATTTCCATATCAATCAATTTTGCGGTTTCGCCAGAAACATTGATATGCCGTGTAACCGAACGACCGAGGAAAACTTCGCCTTCTTCTTCGGCATAAAGCAACGGGCCTAATTTTTTCGACAAGCCCCATTGAGTAACCATTTTGCGCGCGATTGCGGTTGCTCGTTCGATATCGTTTGATGCACCAGTCGAAACCCCGTCTTTACCGTAAATCATTTCTTCGGCAATCCGTCCGCCATAAAGCGAGGAAATATTGCTTTCCAAATGTTCTTTTGAAAGTGAATAACGGTCTTGTTCAGGCAAAAACATCGTTACGCCAAGTGCTCGACCGCGCGGAATAATCGTTACCTTATAAACAGGATCGTGCGAGGGAACGAGCCGTCCGACGATACAGTGCCCTGCTTCGTGATAGGCGGTCATTTCTTTTTCACGATCGTCCATCACCATCGATTTACGCTCCGCACCCATCATTATTTTGTCTTTGGCATCTTCCAAATCCTGTCTAGTGATGGTTTTACGGTCGCGACGAGCAGCAAAAAGTGCCGCCTCATTGACTAGATTTTCCAGTTCAGCACCTGAAAATCCTGGCGTTCCACGGGCAATATCACGGATATTCACCGCCTCGTCCATCGGTTTATTTTTGATATGCACTTGCAAAATATGCTCACGACCTTTCAAATCAGGCAATCCAACCACAACTTGACGGTCAAATCGACCAGGACGCAATAAAGCAGGATCAAGCACATCAGGGCGGTTAGTCGCAGCAATCACAATTACACCTTGATTGTCCTCGAAGCCGTCCATTTCCACCAACAACTGATTTAAGGTTTGTTCGCGTTCATCGTGTCCGCCGCCTAATCCCGCACCACGCTGGCGACCGACGGCATCAATCTCATCAATAAACACAATACACGGCGCGTGCTGCTTGGCATCTTCGAACATATCGCGGACACGGCTAGCACCAACACCGACGAACATTTCCACAAAATCCGAACCAGAAATCGTAAAAAACGGCACTTTTGCTTCACCAGCAATCGCCCGTGCCAGAAGAGTTTTACCCGTTCCAGGCGGTCCTACCATCAATAATCCGCGAGGAATTTTTCCGCCTAGACGGCTGAATTTAGTCGGATCTTTGAGAAATTCGACCATTTCCATCACATCTTCTTTGGCTTCTTCCGCCCCTGCGACATCGGCAAATGAAACCTTGATTTTGTCCTCTGGAATTAAGCGCGCCTTACTTTTACCGAAAGAAAACGGACCACCGCGACCGCCGCCAGCTCCCATCTGCCGCGACACAAAAATAAATAAACCAACCAAAATCAAAACTGGCAACAAGCTCACCAAAATCCGTGAAAACAAGGTTTCCTGCTTAATTTCACGGCTGTCGAAATTGACATTCGCCTCACGCAATTCGCCAATGAGAGCCGAGGTGTTGTATTCAGGATTATTGGTAACAAATGTGCGGTTCTGGCTATCGGTAAAACGGATTGTCATCGCCTGCATATCAAGTTCTGCCTGCTTGACTTCACCTTTATGCACCGCTTCTAGAAATTGCGAATACGGCACGGTGTTGCGCTTATCTTTACTTCCCGCGATATCACCGAATCCGTCCGCTAAAAAAAGAAATAACAAAAGTATTCCGCCCCAAATAAGCATTGATTTGCGTAGGTCGTTCAAAACTAATTCCTCGAAAAATTGTGGTTCTAAATAAAAAAATAACTATGAATAAATTCAAAAATTCCTGCCCCGAAAGCCTTTTGCGAGTAAATAAACTTCCTGACTACGGTCGCGAGAAGCTTGCGGCTTACGGCTAGCAACGCTTGAAAACGCTGATTTCAAATTACGGAAAAAATCATCAAAACCGCTGCCGTGAAAGACTTTCACTAAAAAATTCCCGCCTTGTGCCAATGATTTTTCCGCCAAATCAAAGGCAAGCTCGTTCAAATACATACTTTTGGCTTGATCCACTGATTTAACGCCGCTCATATTTGGAGCCATATCCGAAATAATCAAATCCGCTTTTCTACCGTCTAATTCCGCGAGCAAACGCGCCAGAACTTCTTCTTCACGAAAATCACCTTGAATAAAAACCACATCGGGCAAAGCGTCCATCGGCAAAATATCGAGCGCAATAATCTTGCCCCGTCCGCCAAGCAAACTACTTACATATTGCGACCAACCGCCAGGAGCTGCTCCCAAATCAACAACCGTCATCTTCGGACGAATAATCTGGTCGCGCTCCTGAATTTCCTGCAACTTAAAAACCGCCCGCGATCGCCAACCGTCAGCCCTCGCTTTTTGCACAAAAATATCCTTTTCGTGTTCGGCAAGCCATCTACTACTACTTTTACTCCGTGCCATAAAATTTTTTATCTCATTAAATATTTACGGTATCTCAATACCAACAAGCTATAACAAGCCATAACTAGGAAAAACAATGCTAACTAAATCTCAAATCCGCTATTTGAAAGCAGCCGCGCACAAATTAAATCCCGTCGTAATGATTGGAAATAACGGTATCAGCGAAGCAATCATCAAAGAAACCGAGCGCGCTCTAACCGCTCACGAACTTATCAAAATCAAACTCGGCAATCTCCCAGACGAAGATCAAGCCGAAATAATCTCCGAAATCACAGCTAAAACAGCTTCTGAATTCGTCGCAAAAATCGGTCATATCGGAATTTTTTACCGTGAAAATCCCGAAAAACGCGGATACAAATTACCGAAAGACTAAAACTTCGAACCGCCTAAATTTGTGTAGAATGCCGCGCTTTTCTGCTCGTAGCTCAGCTGGATAGAGCGTTGCCCTCCGGAGGCAAAGGTCGGGGGTTCGAATCCCTTCGAGCAGGCCAAGTAGTTTCTCATTCAAGCACGGTTAATACCGTGCTTTTTATTTTTAATACCAGAAGAAAAAGTTATAAGCAAACTGCAAGCAGATGTAGAAAATACTTTTTGCAAACGGTTAAATTTTCCGCACTCAAATTTTCAAATTAAAGGTTCAAAAATATGGCTACACAAGATGTTCGAGTTTTATTACTCGAAGGTATTCACCAAAATGCCGTTGATTTGCTCAAAAATAACGGTTTTTCTCAAATCAAACAGGTCAATTCAGCACTTGAAGGCGAAGAATTAAAAGCAGCTCTTTCCAAAGCAGATATCGTCGGTGTCCGCTCGCGCACTCAACTTACCAAAGAAATCCTCGAAAGCGCACCGCATTTGCGTGCCGTCGGTTGTTTTTGTATCGGCACTAATCAAGTCGATTTGCAAACCGCACAAAAACTCGGCATTCCCGTATTCAATGCTCCGTATTCAAATACTCGTTCGGTTGCGGAATTAGTTATCGCCGAAACAATTTCATTACTACGCGGTATGACCGATAAAAGCCATATGGTGCATACGGGCAAATGGCCGAAAAAAGCACAAGGCTCCTATGAGGCGCGCGGTAAAACTCTGGGTATCGTCGGTTATGGAAATATCGGTTCGCAACTTTCCGTGCTGGCGGAATCACTCGGTATGCGGGTGGTTTATTACGATGTCGAAAGCAAACTACCAATGGGCAACGCTGAACCTGTCCGCAATCTCGACACTCTCCTGCAAGAAGCCGATATCGTTACTCTCCATGTCCCGCAATTGCCATCGACAAAAAATATGATGACTAAACGCGAGTTCGCTCTGATGAAAGAAGGCGCAATGTTTATCAACGCCGCGCGCGGACATTGCGTAGTTATCGAAGATTTATATGAAGCATTGGTATCACGGCATTTGGGAGGCGCAGCTCTCGATGTATTCCCCGTAGAACCAAAAAATAACGAAGAAGCCCTAGATTGCCCTCTGCGCGGTCTGCCGAATGTAATTTTGACACCGCATATCGGCGGCTCAACCCAAGAAGCACAAGCAAATATCGGCACGGAAGTAGCTGGCAAATTAAGCAAATATTTAACCGCTGGCACAACAACTTCGGCGGTAAATTTCCCTGAAATATCCTTACCGCAAGCACCAGCCGATACTTACCGCTTACTGCATATTCACCACAATCAACCAGGCGTTTTGGCAAAAGTTATCAGCCTATTTGCCGAACATAACATCAACATCTGCGCACAATCCCTGATTACCAAAGGCGAAATCGGAATGCTATTGATGGATTTAACCGTCAGCGATGCCCAAGTCGCTCTGGAAAAAATTCGTCAAGTCGAGGGAACAATTCGCACGAGATTGTTAAGCTGATTTTTCTGTCAAAAAACAAGGCGGTATTTTTTTACCGCCTTTTTGTTGTAAGGAGTTTTTTATGAAGAAAAAAGTTTTATCTCTACTTGCAGGATTATTTTTATTTAATTCATATTCAACTGCGCAAAATGAATTCGAAGTTATATTTCAAGCTTTTAACGAATTCAGTAACGGCACAAAAAGTCAAGCGGGACAGCAATCAGGTTTTTGCTCAACAATGTATATGTTTAATGACGAAGAGGTATGCACTAATCTAGACATAAACATCATTGAAACAAATTATCCTGAATTAAATCAAACGCTCAATGAAGATGTAAAAAACAAACTAGGAATTGACTTAACAATCGAAAACTTTAATACGGAATTTAATAAGCTTGATAAACAAAAAAATAAAGAAATTAAAGAAAATATCGGTAAATATAAATCCGCAAAACATTCACTTAAATATAAACAAAGCGTTTTTTCTCATAGCGAAGATTTTCTGCAAATAAAAATTGAATTCGAAGATAAAAATGTCTTAACAGGAATAGAAAAAGCAGAAAACAAATTTATTGTGTATTCAATAAAACAAAATAAAGTTTTAACCCTAAAAGATATTGTTTTATCGGAAAAAGAGTTGGATAAATTACTCGGCGGAAAAAGCCCAACAGCTTTTAGAATAAATAGCGACGGTATAGTTTTTATCTGCAAAGAGGAGAAAATTTTAATTAAATTCTCCGAACTAAAAAATATCGTAAGAGATGAGTTTTTAGTGAAATAAAAAATAAAGTCGTTTTACTTCCAAAATTTTGAATTAAAACGACTTGATATGAACACTGTATGGATTTTATTAGCTTAATTGCTCATACTAATTTAGCTAATAGTGCTGCAATTTGCTGGTTTAATTTAGCAATATCATCATCGCTAAATTCCAAAATACCAGTTGCCCAGTTATTTGCTTTAATCGCAACACCTGTTGTGTGTTCTTTGACTACTTGGGTGCGGATAAATGCAAGTAAATCTTCTAATATCGGACGCACATGCGAACCACCATCAGCACTCGCCGCGGATACGGTAGTAATTTTGCCGTGAATAGCACTTTCACCGCGTGGATTTGTAGCATCAAGCGAACGAGATAACCAATCCGTAAGATTTTTCAAACCGCCTGGTATTTGATAGTTATATTCAGGTGTAACGAACCATATTGCATCTGCTTGCTGCACCATCTGCCGCACAGCAACGACCGCCTCTGGGGTTGGAAACTCTTTATTTTGCACATAAAAAGGCACATTTTCCCAATCTAAAACAGAGACTTCCGCTTGATTTCCGATTAACTCAACAATCTTATTCACCAATTGGGCATTAAATCCACCCACATGTAAAGAACCGTTAATCATCAAAATTTTTGCCATTTTCAAATTCCTTTCTTCATAAAACATAGACATCGTAATTTATCGAACCCACCAATATAGTCGTTCCATTTCAAAATAACACTGCGTTAGCTTCGCCTAGCCGTATTCTAGATACAGTCTTTAAGCTCGCCGCCTTGTCTTATTTTGAACTGAAACGACTATAGCATCAAAAGAAAAATCAACCTTTTGCCTGCGCCATAACTTCGGCAACAAAATCGCTTTCTTCTTTTTCAATACCTTCACCGCGTTCATAACGAACATAGCGGATAACTTCGGCATTTTTGCTTTTGAGTAGATTTTCAATCGATTGATCTGGATTTTTGATGAATTTTTGTCCCAAAAGCGTTGCTTCCGAGAAAATTTTATTCACCGCACCTTCAACCATTTTGGCAATAACTTCCGCTGGTTTGCCGCTATCAGCAAATTTTGCCGCCGCAATTTCTTTTTCTTTGGCAACAAAATCAGCAGGCAAAGAAGCCATACTCAAAGCTTGCGGATTTCCAGCCGCAACTTGCATCGCCAAGTCTTTGGCAAGTTCAGCATCGCCGCCTTTAATTTCTACCATCGCACCGATTTTCTTACCGTGCAAATAGTGTCCAATGAGCTTGCCGCTATCTTTTTCTGCGCTGAAAGTTTCAAAACGACGAATCGTGATGTTTTCACCAATTTTGGCGATTAACTCACGGCGTTGTTCTTCAACCGTTCTACCGTCAGCAAAGGGAAGAGCATTCAAACCTTCCAGATTTTGCGCCTTTTCTTTACGGGCAATTTCAGCGACTTTTACGGCAAATTCTTGGAAATCATCACCCATCGCCACGAAATCCGTTTCGCAGTTGAGTTCAAGCAAAGTTACATTCGAACCGCAACCGCATACCGAAAAAGCCAAAGTTCCTTCCGCTGCAACACGATCCGCCTTTTTATCCGCTTTCGCAAGACCAGATTTGCGCATTTGCTCAACGGCTGCTTCGATATCACCGTCAGTTTGAGTAAGAGCTTTTTTACACTCCATCATTCCTGCGCCAGTTCTCTCACGCAGTTCTTTAACAAGTTGTGCAGTAATTGCTGGCATTTTTTATTCCTCTGAATTGTTTTCTTCTGTGCTGCTTTCAGCTTCCGCTTCATTTTCAGCTTCTTGACGACCTTTACCTTTCTTACCGACCGCAGTCGCTTTTGCAGCTTCTACCGCATCAGCAGCAGATTCAAGATAAAGCTTGATTGCACGAACTGAATCGTCATTGCCAGGAATAATGTAATCCACACCGTCAATATCACCATTCGTATCAACAATGCCAATCACAGGGATACCAAGCTTGCGAGCTTCTTTAATGGCAATTTTTTCATAACCAACATCAACTACAAAAAGAATATCTGGCAATCTGCGCATATCACGAATACCAGCAAGCGAACGGTTTAATTTTTCTTTTTCGTGCTCTTTTTTGATGATTTCTTTTTTGGTTAAGCGTTGAGAATTGCCTGTATCCGCATTTTTCTCAATATCTTCTAGTTGTTTTTCAATTTCTTCTAAATGACGAACTGATTGACGGATTGTCTTGAAATTCGTCATCATTCCGCCAAGCCAACGAAAATTCACATATGGCATACCACAACGGCTAGCCGCATTTTTAATCGCTTCTTGTGCTGGGCGTTTTGTTCCAACAAACATTACTTGTCCGCCACTTGCTACAACCGCACCAAGAAAATTCAGTGCTTCTTCCAGCATCGGGACAGTTTTTTCAAGATTGATAATGTGAATATCACCGCGTTTGCCGTAAATATACGGTGCCATTTTGGGATTCCAGTAACAGGCACGGTGTCCGAAGTGAGCACCAGCTTCAAAAAGCTCGCGCATAGTTGCTATTGACATAAATTTCTCCAAAGAGATTGCAGCAGGCGGTTTTTGCTTATTTCAAACAACAAAAAAACCGCGTCGCCGCGGGGTTAATAACTTCCAAAATATGCACCTCGAAAACGCCTTTTTCGCGCACCCATCGAGATATGCTCATATTTTGTGCTTAATTTTTGAACAAAAAAAGCTTGCCGAAAGACAAGCGGCGCGCTTTATACCACAAATCAGCCGTAAAAAATAAAACAACGGTTTTTTTATAGTCGTTTCAATTCAAAATAAAACAAGGCAACGAGCCGAAGACAGTATGCCTAATACGGCGAGGCGAAGATAACGCAGTATTATTTTGAAGTGGAACGACTATATCGCTTAATAATTATTCCGCACCGTAACTAATGCTGGAATTGAGGGTATCTAATTGCTTATATGACCATTTATCCCGCTCGGCAAGCAATTTCCGACACAACTTATTATTCAAATCATGCCCAGATTTATACCCCTGATACCAACCCAAAAGCGGCGCACCAAGCATATATAAATCCCCAACCGCATCGAGCAATTTATGCCGCACAAATTCATCAGGAAAACGCAAACCTTGCTCGTTCAAAATACGGTAATCATCAACCACTACCGCATTATCCAGTCCGCCACCCAAGCCTAAATTATTGCTCTGTAAAAACTCAATATCCCGTAAAAAACCGAAAGTTCGGGCTCTGGCAATCTCACGCACATAACGCAAAGAAGAAAAATCTAAACGGAAAAAATTGCTTCCACGGCGCAAAACTGGGTGATTGAAAAAAATCGTAAAGTCAAAACGGCAAGCATCAAACGGCAATAATTTTGCAAACTTGTCCCCTTCACGGATTTCAATCTCCTGATTAACGCAAATAAACCGCTTCGCCGCATCTTGCTCAACAATCCCAGCCTGCTGCAATAAATAAACAAATGGCGCAGAACTACCGTCCATAATCGGAACTTCTGGGCTATCTAGTTCAATACGGATGTTGTCAATTCCCAAACCTGCCAGTGCCGACATTAAATGCTCAACGGTTGCAACCCGCACACCGTCTTTTTCCATCGCGGTACACATTTGCGTGTCATTGACATATTCCGCATTTGCCAAAATTTCAGGATTACCCGCAATATCTTTCCGACAAAAAACAACGCCAGTATCAACTGGCGCAGGAGCAAAAGAAATCTTGCAATTTTTACCGCTATGAACTCCAATCCCAGAACTGGTAACCAAAGTTCCAATAGTTCTCTGACGAAGCATCGGAAAATTTATTTAACTTGATTGATAAGTTTTCCAAACAAGCCAGAACCTTTTTGTTGGAGCGGAGCTTGCGGAGCAGTAGCGTGCGACGGAGTTTCAGTTGAAAGACCGAATACATCCATACCCACATTCGCTCCTCCACCGTTATTGCTATCCCAACCAATATCTGCACCGCCACCTTGCGACCAACCACCAACTTCTGCCGTGCTAGAAATACCAGTTGCAAGCATCACGACTTTGAGCTTTTCACCCATATTTTCATCAATAATCCAACCGAATTTCACATTGATATCTGGATCAATAACTTCGTTAATCAGATCACCAACAATTTTGAGTTCGCGATTAGCCAAACTTGGAGAGGCAATGACGCACATTAACAATCCGCGAGCCTTGGATAAATCACCGTGTTCAATAAGTGGCGACCACATTGCACTTTGCGTTGCAACTTCCGCACGATTTTGCCCTTCTGCCTCACCAGCAGAAAGCAAGGCAAACCCGCGTTCTGCCATAACCATTTGGATATCTTTCAAGTCGATGTTAATCATTCCCGTGTTTTGAATAATTTCAACCAGATTGATTACACCGTCTTTCAAAACTTCATCAACTTTTTTGAAAGCTTCTAGCATCGGTAAATCATCTTCCATACTAGAAATTCTTTCGTTTGGAATAACAATTAAGGAATCAACTTGTTCTTGCAATTCAATAATGCCGTGCTCCGCAGCAGCCATTCTTTTACCGCCCTCGAACATAAACGGTTTAGTAACAATCGCCAAAGACGGTATTCCCATATCGCGTGCAATTCCAGCAATAATCGGAGCTGCACCAGTTCCTGTGCCACCGCCCATTCCAGCTGCGATGAAAACCATATCCGCGCCTTCTAAAACCGCACGGATTGCATCGGTATCTTCTTCTGCTGCTTTTCTTCCAATTTCAGGATCAGTTCCTGCACCATTTCCACGACAAGTTTTCGTTCCAATTTGTAACTTATGCGCAACAGTATTGTTATTCAATACGGCAATATCAGTATTCGCTGCAATCAATTCAACGCCATCAACTGGAATATCATTCATTTGTTTGACAGCATTGCAACCACCGCCTCCTACACCTATAACCTTAATTTGCAAATGTGGTTTATTCGGTGATAAGTCGTCTGGCTTAATTCTCATAAGTATTCTCCGTATTTATCAAATATTCTTAAAAAGTTATGCGTTTATTGAGGTTTCAAAATCAATCTCAAATATTTGCGAAATTTTAACTAACTAATCTCGACAGCGTGGCAGAAGTTTTTCCCCACCAACCAGATTTCATCGGTTGCAGCCATCTTTGTTCCAACAGCGGTTTATGCCACAACATAACCATACCGAGCGTCGTAAAAAATCCGTTATCCGAGCGAACATATTCTGGCAAACCGTTTGGCAAATCTTCCACGCGCAACTGAACATCATCATAATCCCGCTTAAATCTTTCCGTCATACCCGCAATTGTCGAACCTCCACCCGTAACCACAATCGGTGGCAAGGGAATTCTGTTATTCGTTGCCGTAAAAAACTTTTCGATGCAAGCCGAGAAAATTTTTGTGTATGCCTGTTCCAAAATCGCAATAACTTGCTCTATTCCGATGTTGCGCTGTTCGTTTTCTGACACACTCGGCACTTGCATAATCTGCGCTCTAATTACTTCGGGACTTAATGTGCCGTATTCGCACTTCAAACTTTCTGCCATCTGAAAGCTAATCGATAAACCATCAGCCAATTCCTGCGTTATTCGTTGTCCGCCGATACCGATACCACCGCTATACACAGGACAACCTCTTTTCCAATAGACAAAATTTGTCGTTCCTGCACCGATATCGATTGCCAAAATTCCCGCTTCTCTCTCTTGTTGGCTCGTTGCTAAATAAGAAGATGCCAAACCAGAAAACACCACCGCGTGCGGTTTAATCCCGATAGCACCAACCACTTCACATAAAACACTGAAATTTTTATTCTTCACACTGACTAGGTGTAAATAAACTTGCAACGAATTGCACTGCATTCCCACTGGATTTGACACTTCCGTATTCGCATCAACCACAAATCTTTTTTCGATTGAATGCAATAAACTTTGACCGTTTTCCACTTTGCTATTGGCACGGCAGATGAGATTTACCGCATCTTCTTTTTTTACCGTATTTGCAATTGCCGTTTGTTCGCAAACATTCATACAGGAAACAGCTTCTCCACCGATAGAAATATCCGCCTCATTTATCCGCCAACCCGAAGAGCTTTCAGCTTCATCGCGAGCGGTTTTTAGTGCTTGGATTGCGGTTTGTTTATCAATAATTCTGCCGTTTTTCATCGAATTATTTTTCGCCACTCCCGAACCGAGTATGCGCAATTTAGAAGAGCTTTCCGAAAACGATGCCAAGATGACTCTGATTTTTTCGTGTCCGAAATCAATTACTGGATAAATTATGTCTTTCTGTTTTGTCATAAATATTGTGTTCTCTTGAATTGTCTTTTTATTTTTTACTGTCAATTTGCCGCAGCTGTCGGAATTTTATTTGCAATGTCGTTTGGCATCACACCGTTTTTCCAGCGGACTGAAAAACCTTCGTTATATCTCAAATCAACCGCTTCGATATATCTGTGATACGGTTTAATTATTGTGTTGTACACCACAGTAAATTTCTTCATTCGATTATTGAAATGTTCTCTACCGATAGTTATATCTACTCCTTCTTTGGTTTCGATATGCCAAATGTTATGAACATCTAACCGCAACGATGTCAATTCAATCCCCTGTCGTGCAAACCAAGACGAGATGATTTTGTACATATCTAAAACTCGTCTTTCGCTTCCCTGCGGTCCTGAAACCACAAACATAGTTTGCAAGCTTGGACTATCTGGCAGAACGAAGCGTTTAGCCTCATCGTCGATATATTCCCCTTTTTCTCCCCAACGCAGAACTGGATTTCTTTCGTCGATTTCCACTTCTAATTTATTGAACCATTTTTTGCGCACGATGACGGATTTAACCCAATCGATCTTTTCCAAATCTTCCGCGACTTTGCGAGGATTTATCCGCAGCATATCTGCGCGACGGTATTGTTCATTGATAGTTTTCAGAATTTCTTCGCTATCGGCATAAACCAAGCTACGGCGCATAATCACTTCACCAATAGGCAAAATTGGTTTTTGTTCCTTTTGCCGATACAGCAAAACGGCGACGCAAAACATAATTATCAGCACGATAAACAGCCAAAGCACGGACAACAATCCGAGTTTGGAGTTTTTCCGAAGTGGCTCTAATTTTGGAGCTCGTGCCCGATGTTGCGTTGATATTGTTTCCATATTTGCAGTATGCGTCTCGTTTTAGTTGTCTGTCTTTATCAATTTTTTATAAAAAATTTTCGTAAATTTTTAGATATTTTCATTCTTACCTGCGATTTCCAGCAAATTTACTACTAATTTTTGAAAATCCATTCCGACTTTTGCAGCCGCTTGTGGCACAAGTGAATGCGATGTCATACCTGGTGAAAGATTTATTTCCAAAATCCAGATATTTTCACCGTCGAGGAGAAAATCCACTCTTCCCCAACCTTTGGCTCCGATTGCCGCGAATGATTTTTTCGCAATTGTGGCTAATTTTTCTGCGATATTTTCCGCAACTGGTGCGGGGCATAGATATTGTGTGGCGTTGTCGTCGTATTTTGCGTTTTTGTCGTAGAAGAGATGATTTTTACCGACAATAATTTCGATGCTCGGCAGCACTTCTTCACCGATTATTCCAACGGTAATTTCGCGCCCAGAGCACCATACTTCCGCCATCACTTTTTGTTTTCCAAGCCCTGCCTTTTCGAGTGCTGTTTGCCATTCTTCGGCGCAAGTAACACGGCTAATTCCAACGCTTGAACCTTCATAAGCTGGTTTTACCGCCAAAACTTCCGCCCCAAGTTTGGTGCTTATTTCTTCATATGTATCACCGATTTTGACTTCACAATCTGGCAACACGGGCAAATCGCAGCTTTTCCAAATCTTTTTGCAGAGCAATTTATCCATCGCCACGGCGCAAGCGCAAACTCCGCTTCCTGTGTATGGCATATCAATCCAATCGAGAAGCCCTTGAATTTCACCGTCTTCACCGCCTCTACCGTGCAAGGCGATAAATGCGCGGTCGAAGGAATTGTTTTTCAAATTGAGCACTTCCTGATGATTTTTTGTATCAATTAGATGCGCATCAACTCCTGCTGCAATTAGTGCGTCATATACCGCCCTGCCGCTTTCTAATGAGACTTCCCTTTCGGAAGAATTTCCACCGTAAAGCACTGCGACTTTGCCGAATTTTTTTTGCATAAAAAATTTCCTAAATATTCCAATTCCTACGATTTTTACGGTTTATAGCTATACCGTGCCGAATGACGGCATTCTTCCAACGCCACTTCGACCGTTTTATCACCATCGCTGCATACGCAAGATTTTCCCATTTTCAGGCAACCTTTATGGTTAGTTTTATGCGCATTCGCAACGGTTTGATTATTAAGTTCGATTGCTTTGCGCTTACTGTATTCCTGTGGATTTATTCCGCGTTCTGCCATCGCGATTTCGGCTGCGATTTGTTCTTTCGACTTCACCTGAAAATTTTGCGACTTTTTTGCCGTTTTATCGCTAACCGTATTTTTTTCTTCGTTCTTACCGCGATTTCCGTTATTTGTTCCGCGCCATTCATTGATTTTGCTATTTACCGTCTGTTGAAATTCGCGGTTATTGGCGTATTCATAACCAAACACCACAATCGCCAAAATCACCGCCAAAAAGCTAAAAACTTTCAGTCGCAACATTTATCTTCCTTGGATTAGCGTATTAACCGTTATCACTAATTTGATACCGCTCGTCTTTTCCGAATTCACGGGCAATTTTGCCGATATCTCCCGCACCGAAAAAAATCACCACATCGTCATCTTTGAGCAAGTTATTGACCAAATATTCAGGAATATCGGTTTTATCGGCGATATAAACAGGTTCAACTTGACCGCGAGCGCGAATTGCACGGGCAAGTGCCTTGGAATTCGCACCTGCAATTTCTGTTTCGCCTGCGGAATAAACTTCGGTGAGCACCAGAGCTTCGCATTCACTTAAAACCGCTGCGAAGTCGTCTAATAAATCGCGGGTTCTGGTGTAACGATGCGGTTGGAATACGCAGAAAATTCTCCGTCCTGCAAATCCTTCTTGGGCAGCGGCAAGCACGGCTTTAATCTCACTTGGATGATGTCCGTAATCTTCAAAAATATCCGCTACTCCCCGTTCGTGTGCGATTTTTCCCTGATGCGCGAAGCGTCTGCCAACACCGCCGAATTTGGCAAAACTTACCGCGATAGTTTCTGGATCGACTCCAAGTTCTAACGCAACCGCAACCGCCGCCAGAGAATTAAGCACATTGTGTTTGCCTGGAATATTTAGTTTTACCGCAAACTGCAAATCGCCATCTGGATTTTTTACGATGATGTCGTAGTGCATTTGCAAGCCGACTTGCCGCACATTTATCGCCCGAATATCGGCTTCTTCGCGGAAACCGTAAGTTCTAATCGGACGGGAAACCTGCGGCAAAATCGCCCGCACGCCTTCATCTTCAATACACATCACCGCAAGACCGTAAAACGGCAAATTGTGTAAATAGCGCAAAAAGCCGTCTTTGAGCACTTCATAGCTGCCCTGATAATTTTCCAAATGATCGGCATCGATATTGGTAACGATGGCAATCATCGGATTAAGCAGCCAAAAAGATGTATCCGATTCATCAGCTTCGGCAACGAGAAACTCTCCCGTGCCGAGTTTGGCATTGCTTCCCGCGCTATTCAAAATTCCACCGATAACAAATGACGGGTCTAATCCTGCATCACCGAGCAGCGCGGCGGTCAAGCTAGTTGTCGTCGTTTTACCGTGCGTTCCCGCAACTCCGATACCGAAACGCAAACGCATCAATTCCGCGAGCATTTCCGCACGGCGAATTACGGGAATACCGAGTTCGCGCGCCCGCATAATTTCAGGATTAGTTTGCGAAATTGCCGATGAAACCACGACCACACCGACATCGTCGATATTTTCCGCCGCGTGTCCGATAAAAACCCGAATACCGATTTGTTCTAATCTTTCGGTTATCGGGGATTGTTTTACATCCGAACCTGCAACTTGATAACCGAGATTGCGTAAAACTTCGGCAATACCGCTCATTCCCACGCCGCCAATTCCGACGAAAAATACTTTTTTAATCCGCTCCTGCACGCGACGATTGATTTTTTGCATTTTTGAGGTTTCCTTTCAATAAAAATTACGGTTGATGTGCTTATTTTTTTACCGTCTCTAACATTTCTTGCAAACTTGCGACAATTTTTGTCAATGCTTCTACGCTTGAATATGCACGCATTTTTTCGGCTCGACGCGCAAATTCATCTTCCGACAAAAGCATAAATGCGCGAATTTTCTCCGCTAAAACTTCCGCATCCGCCTGATTTTGCGGCAAAACTTCCGCCTCCACCGCTATTGCATTTTTCGTTTGATGATCATCTACTGCAAAGGGAAAAGGAATAAAAACCGCTGGCAAGCCAACACTGGCAATTTCTGCCACACTTGATGCACCTGATCTGGCAATTACAAAATCCGTATCACGGTAGATTTGATCGATGTTGTCGATAAATTCGCGAACTTCGATTTTTTTACCGATTTCCGCTTCTAATCCGCATTCACGGTAAATTTCTAACACTTCTTCCCGACGATTTTTTCCACATTGATGCACAACTTGCGGCAGATTTTCCCGTTCTAATTTCGCCAAAGCTTGGGGAATTTTCTCGTTAATCGCCTTCGCACCTTGACTTCCACCCAAAACCAACATTTGCCGTTTGTTTGGCGGATTAAATGTTTTTTTAGCGGCAATTTCGGCAATATCCGCACGAACTGGATTTCCCGTTACAAGCACTTTCTTACCGTTCAAAGCATCATTTTGCTGCTCATAACCAAGCATCACTAAATTGGCAAATTTCGCGAGATGTTTATTTGTCAAACCAAAAATCGCGTTTTGCTCGTGAATAGCGAGCGGTATTTTTTCGAGTTTGGCTGCAATTCCCGCAGGACCTGACACAAATCCGCCCATCGCCAAAATCAAATCAGGCTCAAATTCACGGATAACTCGCCGCGAACGGTTTATCGCCGTAAATAATTTCCACGGTAATTTGATAAATCCCGCAATACCTTTTCCACGCAAGGCGGTAATTTTCATGTCTGACAATGAAAAACCAGCGGCAGGAATTTTTTCTCCTTCCATACCAGCTGCATTTCCCAGCCAATGAATTTTTGCGCCGAAGCTTTGCAACTTATTCGCGACCGCCAATGCGGGATAAATATGACCTCCCGTGCCACCAGCCGCAATCAAAATCTTTTTATCTTTCCAAAATTCTTTATTCATTAGAGTTGATATTCCTTAAAAATGTATAGTCGTTTCAGTTCAAAATAAGACAAGGCAGCAAGCCGAAGACAGTATCTAGAATACGGCGAGGAAGCTCCCGCAGTATTATTTTGAAATGGAACGACTATAGTAAAAATGCCATCTGAACCCGTAAATATCCAATCGTTAAAATTTGTTCAAATTTTGCTTTATGTTAAAAAGCAATCTAGATGAGCAAAAAATCAAAAAGTCAATCAAATTCAAAAAATTTATAGAGAAATTTTCAAGGAAAGCAATGTCCAATCAAGACAGCGATATGCCCTGGCTGAAAAGTTATCCAGACGATGTTCCCGCATTGTTACCCGAATTGCGCCACGCCAATTTGGGCAGCTTGATTGACAGTTTCTCTGAAAAATTTGCCGACCAACCAGCATTTTCACAATATTCCACAACTTTCTCATTCGAAGAAATTTACGAAGACGCGCAAGCTTTCGGTGCGTATTTACAACGAAAACTCAATTACGAAAAAGGCGAACGCCTCGCCCTGATGATGCCCAATGTTTTGCCTTATCCGATTGTGTTATACGGCTGCTTTATGGCGGGAATTGTCGCGGTAAATATCAATCCGCTCTACACTCCAAACGAAATCCGCATTCAATTAACCGATTCTTCCGTGCGCGGAATTGTTATTTCCGAAGCTTTTATCGCGCGTTTTTTATCCGTCCGCCGTTACCTTCCACAGCTACGCGACATCATCATTGTGCAAAACGGCGACGGACACGGTTTTTTCGAAAAGAAAGCCATCAACTTGGCAGCAAAAAAATACAGCAAGCAATTTCCTAAAACCACGGTTGATAACGCGATTTTTTATAAGGAAATCATCAGCAAAGGCTCGCGACTAGCTCTGAAAACTTCTACTTGCCTTGATAAAGATGTCGCACTTTTGCAATACACAGGTGGTACAACTGGTTCTTGCAAGGCGGCGGTAATTACGCATCGCAATCTGATGGCAAATGTCGCACAAATCACACAATGGTGTTCTAAAACCATCGAAGAGCCAGATATGCTCTCGATTCTCGCCCTACCGCTCTACCATATTTTCAGTTTGACGGTAAATCTGCTTTGCATTCCAAGTTTGGGAATTCATAGCCGCTTAATTCTTGACCCTCGCGATACCAAAAATTTCATCAAAACAATGAAAAAAAATCCCTTTTCAATCATTTGCGGTGTCAATACGCTGTTCAAAAATTTGCTTGACCAAGATGAATTTCGCAAGCTGGATTTTTCCCGTCTGCGTTTTGCGATTGCTGGCGGTATGGAATTGGATGAAGAAGTATCCGATCGTTGGTTTGAGATTACGGGCAACCGCATTGTGGAAGGTTATGGTTTAACGGAAGCATCGCCGATTGTTTGCGTAAATCTTTTGGATACAGACAAATACACAGGCGGTGTTGGTTATCCACTTCCCGATACCAAAATCAAAATCTGTGATGAGCGCGGCATAAAACTTCCCGCCGATACCGCAGGCGAATTGTGGGTAAAAGGTCCGCAAGTGATGCAAGGTTATTGGAAATATTCCGACGAAACCCGCAAAGTTTTAACCGCTGACAATTGGCTCAAAACTGGTGATATCGCAACTTTGAACAAGGACGGTTTCGTCAAAATTGTCGCGCGCAAGAAAGATTTAATCATCGTCTCTGGATTTAATGTTTATCCGAGCGAAGTCGAAGCGGTTTTGAAAAAACATCCTGATGTTATGGAAGCAGCAGTCGTCGGCGAAAAAAATACCGAACACGGCGAAAAAATCACAGCTTTTATTCAAAAACGGGAAAACTCTCAATTAAGCGAAGAAACTTTGCGCAATTTAGTCCGCAAATTTCTCACCAATTACAAACGCCCCAGCAAATATGTTTTCATCGATGAAATGCCAAAATCCCCCGTCGGCAAAATTTTGAAATACAAACTTCTAGAAACTTTGTAATATTTTCACATTCATTTGTATTAAAAATAAATACCGCAAAATTCTTTAACCGTAAAAAAAACAATGATTAAACCAACTATCGCACTTCTCGGCAGACCGAATGTCGGTAAATCCACTTTATTTAATGCCTTAACCAAAACTCGTGCGGCTCTAGTCGCGGATACTCCTGGTCTTACTCGCGATCGCCGTTACGGGCAATGTTCGCTCGCGGGTGAAAAATTTACCGTCATCGACACAGGCGGAATGCTCCACGACAAAGAAGAAAAAATCGACCGTCAAGTTGATAAACAAGCTCGCACCGCCGCAGATGAAGCCGATGTTTTATTGTTATTACTCGACGGAAAATCAGGACTAACCTCTAATGACGAAGAAATCGCCCAAGAATTAAGAATGACAAAAAAACCGCTTATCGCGGTAGTCAATAAAACCGATTTTGCCGACCCTAATCTCATTGCAGCGGATTTTTACTCGCTCGGCTTACCGCTCATCACAATTTCCGCCGAACACCGTCGCGGATTAAAACAAATGGGTGAAAAAATCATCGAATTGCTTGAAAATTCAACGCAATATCAGGAAAAACTCCGTAATACCGAAGAAATTACCGCAAAAACCGAACAGGACGAAGGTATAAAACTCGCGGTTCTCGGCAGACCAAATGTCGGTAAATCAACCTTATTAAACCGTCTGCTTGGCGAAGAAAGATTAGTCGCCTCACCTGTTGCGGGAACAACTCGCGACGCAATTTTTATTCCCTACGAAGACGAACAAGGCGCGAAATTTACTCTCATCGACACCGCAGGAATTCGCCGTAAATCTCAAACTCACGAAAAAATCGAAAAGTTTTCTATCGTTAAAGCATTAGAAGCTATTGAATATGCCAATGTGGTAATACTAGTGTTAGACGCAAAAAGCGGCATCGCCGAGCAGGACGCAAAACTTTTAGGCGAAATCACCCGTCGCGGTCGCGCCATCATCATCGCGGTCAATAAGTGGGACAACATCGAACCAGAACAGCGCGAAGAAATCAAAAGCGATTTAGAACGAAAACTACATTTCATCAATTTCGCGGAAGTTTTCTATATCTCCGCCCTTTGCGGTAGCAATATCCGCAAACTTTTGCCCGCAGTCAAAAAAGCTCACCGTAATGCTTTTGCAGATTTGTCTAGCAATGAACTTACAAATGCACTACAAACCGCCTACCATAAACATCAACCGCCACTCGTGCAAGGCAAAGCAATCAAATTTCAATACGCACACCAAGGCGGAAAAAATCCCCCGCATATCATCATTCACGGCTCACGCACTACAAAAGTCCCTGAAAGTTATACACAATATCTAATTAACTTCTTCCGCCGCGAATTCAAACTCGACGGAACAGCAATCCGCATCTCATATCGCGATAAGGAAAATCCATTCAACAACCGACACGGTCGGTAGCGAATCCTAATTTGTATCTAGTTGCGTGCCGCAACGGGCGTTCCTTATTTGCATCTACAAATACCGTTATTTGTATTTATTTGCAAAACAAATCCGCTGTTTTGTATTCATTTGCAAAACAAATCCGCTGTTTTTTACGGCGGATTGTTTGTGCGTGCCGCACGGGCTATCCGATTTTCTTCGATTTAATTTCAGTTGCTTACACCATTGCTTGCCCATAAATTCCCGCCTTATTCCGTCATTTTGAGAGAAGCGAAAAATCCAGTTCAACCGTCATTTTTCGCGTCGGGTGAAAAATCTCTACCGTTTTTTCTCTTGACAAATTTTTCTTCTAAATTATTATTCCTATTGCTCTATTTATGGAGCGTATTTTTTAATTTATTACAGGAAATTTATATGAAAATTTTATTGACAAACTCGCTAAAAGATGGTAGGATGAGCCATCGGTTGGCGGGGGTAGTACGAGCGCAAGAGCGCAAGAGCGCAAGAGCGCAAGAGCGCAAGAGCGCAAGAGCAAAAGTGCAAAATTAAAATTAAAACGGATAGGATTTTTTCTAGCAACGGTAGAAAAAGTTCGTATTTCAAATCCAAAATTTTCAAATCAATCTCTCTAATTCTTATGACTGCATCACTTTCAGCTTGCGGAACAATCACTGGATTACCGTCCCACGGCGGCGGGAAGCGGTTCGCAATAGAGCAAGAACTAATTGCAAGCTCCGCCAGAAAAGCGGTAAAGAGTATGAATTTAGAAGCATTAGAGGGTCGAAAAGTTGCCTTATATATATCCGTAATTGGTGATCAAGGTAGCGGAAATTTCACTGGCGGTCGCTATTCAATAACTAATTTAATTCGC
>JAGBJT010000034.1 GCA_017934275.1 Cardiobacteriaceae bacterium
GGTCATACAGTATTGAATTTACCACCTTACTCCCCAGAATTAAATCCAATAGAGAAAACTTGGGCAAATCTTAAAAAATATATACGAAGTGTGATTCATAATTACAATACAATTGAAGAGGCAATAATGAGCTATTTTGTTATGAATTGACTATACTGATAAGGATTCTTCACCTTCGGTTCAGAATGACGAATTTTTAGATGCGCCCCCTATTCGTCCAAAATTGCCGATAATTGGACGAAATTGACGGAAATTGGACGAATTTTGATGAGAAATTTTGATTATGTTTTGGTCATAAACAGTAAATATATTCTGAACAAGAACTTTTTATGTGAGAAAAAATAATCTGTCCGTTATGATTGTTTTGATGAAGAATTACTTGGTAGGAATATTCCATAGAGTGGAATATTGCACATCCAATTTTCCTCGCGGTAGCCAGAGAGACTAAAACGCAAAGCTAATAAATTTTGGTAACGTTCACTAAACGCCCGTAAGCTCTTTGCTTTGAGGTTTTCTTCTGCCTTTACTTCAATTGGATAAATCCGTCCGTTTTGTTGGACAAGAAAATCAATTTCTCCGCGTGAATTTTCAGCCGACCAATAAAACGGCATAACTCCAATACTGGCAACGAGTTCCTGTGCGACATATTGTTCGGTTAGTGCGCCCTTAAATTCGCTAAAAATTGCATTTCCCTCAATTAGGCTATGAGCGTCTAAACCTGAAATAGCGGCTAAAAGTCCGACATCAACTAGAAATAACTTAAAAATAGAACGGTCGGCATATGCCGATAACGGAATGGCAGGTTTTGAAACACGAGGAATAAGTAAAGCGAGTCCAGCATTTGTCAGCCAAGTGATAGCAGATTGGTAATCACGCGCTCTCGCACTCTTTTTAATGTGTCCAAAAATGAAGCGTTTGTTTTCTTGTGATAAATGGGCAGGAATAGAGTGCCAAGCTGAAAGCACGGCTTCGGTTTCCTTAACGGATAAATGTTTTGACATATCTCGTTCGTAACCGTAAATAATTTGCTTTTGAATTTCTCTGCTGCGTGCAAAATCGCCTGTTTGACAAAAGCTATGGACGGCTTCTGGCATTCCTCCGACGAAATAATATTGCCTTAAATAATTGATGAGTTTTACCGCAAAAGTATCGATAAGTTTGTAATCACGACTATCTATTGCTTCGGTCAATATTTGTTCGCCGATTGCATTGAGAAATTCTCTAAATGTTAAGGGATACAAATTGAGCGTATCAACTTTTCCGACAGGAAAACCCGTTCCTTCGTGTATCAATAGACCAAGAAGCGAACCAGCTGCCGTTACCGCATATTCTGGCGCGTTTTCATAAAAATATTTCAATGCCGTTAAAGCTTTCGGGCATTCTTGAATTTCATCAAAAATAACGAGTGTGCTTTGGGGATTAATCTTTTGATGAGTTTCGACTTGCAATACGGAAATCAGTCGTGCAATGTCGTATCCATCATCAAAATGCCGAGTTAATTGCGGATTATTATCAAAATTGACATACACGACATTGTCAAAATGTTGAGCACCGAATTCACGCAAAAGCCAAGTTTTTCCGACTTGCCGTACTCCATTCAATATTAGTGGCTTGCGTCTAATCGAAGTTTTCCAAGCGATGAGTTCTTTGATGAGAAATCTTTCCATTTGTCAATCCGTTTTGGTTTTCGTCCTGATTTTAGCCAAAATTGGAGAAAATAAGGACTAAAAATCGCCAAAATTGGAGATTTTCAGGACGAAACTGGATAATTAAGTCGGATATAAGACGGAATAATCACGATTTTTTACGGCTTCAAAAATAACTCAAAAATAATATTTAGTTATTATGATAATAATGAAGAGTTAATAAAAATAGTATAAAAAATTTAATAAATTTTCATATAATTTTGCCGCTTTAAGTTAAGCAAAGTATTTATTTATTTTCATTATGAGGAATCAAACTATGGCAGTTTCATCATTTTTTATGCCTGTTACTAACTTAATCGGTTCTGGTGCTTTGGCTGACGGTATAGCACAAATCGCAAGATTAGGTTTCAAAAAAGCTTTAATTGTTACCGACGGATTTTTGGCTACTGCGGAATTCGGTGCGCCTTTGGTCGCTAAAAAATTGAAAGAAGCGGGAATTGATGCGGCAATTTTTGGCGGTGCGCAGCCAAACCCAACGGTGGGAAATGTTAATGCAGGTCTTTCTGAATTAAAAAGCTCTGGTGCGGATTTCATAATTTCTCTCGGTGGCGGTTCGTCTCACGATTGCGCTAAAGGTGTAGCTCTGGTTGCGGCTAATGGCGGAAAAATCGAAGATTACGAAGGTTTAGATAAATCCAATAAACCGCAAATGACTTTGGTTGCTATTAACACCACCGCTGGAACGGCTTCGGAAATGACCCGTTTCACGATTATTACCGATGAAACTCGCCATGTGAAGATGGCAATTGTTGATAAGCATGTAACTCCAACTTTGTCTATCAACGACTCCGATTTAATGATGGGAATGCCAGCAGGACTTACCGCTGCAACTGGTATGGACGCTTTAACTCACGCAATTGAAGCTTATGTTTCAACAATTGCAACTCCGATTACCGATACTTGTGCGGTTAAAGCAATCGAACTTATCGCTAAATATCTACCGACTGCCGTAAAAGACGGTAAAAATGTTGAAGCCCGTGAGCAAATGGCTTATGCGCAATTTTTGGCTGGTATGGCATTTAATAATGCGTCTCTGGGATATGTACACGCGATGGCGCATCAGCTCGGCGGTTTCTATGATTTACCGCACGGCGTTTGTAATGCTTTGTTATTACCGCATGTTGAAAAATTCAATCAAGGTGATGCCAAAGCCAAAGCTCGTTTAGATGAAGTCGGTAAATTGCTTTCAGCTAACAACGCGGATTTGAAAGGCGATGTAATTACAGCAATCAAAACGCTGGCTGACATCGTTGGTATTCCGAAATCTTTGGAAGAACTCGGTGCAAAACGCGAAGATTTCGATACTCTCGCGACTAATGCACTCAAAGATGTTTGTGGTTTGACTAATCCAATTCAGGCTACAAAAGAACAGATCATCGGTATTTTTGAAGAAGCCTTTGGACCGCGGTAAGCGTAAAAAGTATTACAACTAATCACAAATTAAACCGCTCGCATTATTGAGCGGTTTTTTATTGAAAATATTCCGTCAAGATGTGGCGGTAAGTTTTGTCGTAAAAATTCGACAATTTTTGTCAAAATACTTTCAGGAACTTACAATTGCCCGACAATTTTTGCGGTTTTGTCCGCAATTTTTTTGTTTTTCAATCAAAGAGGCTTTTATGTCCGACTACAAAAAGACCAAGTCCGAATCTGGAATTTCAGGCGGCAATGCTGCTTATATTGAAGAGTTATACGAAGATTTTCTTGCAGACCCAAGTTCGGTTAGCGAAAACTGGCAGAAGTATTTCTCGGAAATCAAAGGAAATAGCGAAGAAAAATCCCGTCTTGATGTGCAAGAACGCTTTGCCGAACTTGCGAAACTTCCTGCAACTGCATTTGCTAGCGGTGGCGGTTTAGGTGAAAAACAATTAGCCGTCCTGCAACTCATTTACAACTACCGCCAACGCGGTCATCGCCACGCCAATATTGATCCAGCGCAAATCCGTGTCCGTCGTGAATTAGCAGAACTCACTCTGCAAGGTGTCGGTTTGTCAGATGCCGATAAAAGTAGTGAGTTTTCGGTGATGGGAGCATTCGGTCAAGAAAAAATGCAGCTTGGCGAATTGCATCAGAAATTGGAAGCGACTTACAGCGGTTCAATCGGTTTGGAATACGGTCATTTGTGGGAATTGGAAGAAATTAAATGGCTGACCGAACGCTTCGAAAAAGGTGTGAATTACAAAGTCGGTAAAGATGAACAAAAACAACTTCTGCGCGAACTGGTAGCTGCCGACGGTTTGGAAAAATATTTGCACAAACGCTATGTCGGACAAAAACGCTTTTCGCTTGAAGGTGGCGACGGTTTAATTCCGATGTTGAATTCGATGATTAGAGAACTCGCCAAAGTAGGAACGGAAGAAATCTGTATCGGTATGGCTCACCGCGGACGCTTGAATGTTTTGATAAATATTCTCGGAAAGCGTCCGCAATTGTTATTTGACGAATTCGACGGCAAACTCGAACCGACGAAAAATATGAGCGGCGATGTCAAATACCATATGGGCTTCTCGTCGTTTATTGAGTTGAACGGTCAAAAAATTGATTTATCAATGACTTACAACCCATCGCATTTGGAATTTGTAAATGCGGTTACTCTGGGAACAACACGGGCACGGCTAGAACGCCGCCGTATGGAAGCTGGCGAAGATGAAAGTATTTTGTCGGTTTCGCATAAAGCTACTCCGATAATGATTCACGGTGATGCGGCTTTGACAGGGCAGGGCGTTAATCAGGAAGTTTTGCAGTTGTCGCAATTGCGTAACTATCAAGTCGGCGGCTCACTGCATATCGTTATCAACAACCAAATCGGTTTTACAACTTCAAATCTTCTGGACGCTCGTTCTTCGATGTATTGCACCGATATTGCAAAAGCGATTCAAGTGCCGATTTTGCATGTCAATGGCGATGACCCAGAAGCTCTCAAATTCGCAGCCGAAATTGCGGTTGAATATCTCCATAAATTCCAAAAAGACATCTTTATTGACCTCGTTTGTTACCGTCGTCTTGGACATAACGAAGCCGACGAACCAGCTGCAACTCAACCACAGATGTACACCAAAATCCGTGCGCACGATGTTCCAGCCAAGGTTTATGCCGATAAATTGCTGGCAGCGGGCGTGATTGAAGAAGGTGAATATCAACGCTATCAAGATGAATACCGTGTGCGGCTTGAAAGCGGAGAACGCGTTGCCGAAGCGGGAGAGATTACAGGGACTGGTGATTTTCTGGCATCGGAATGGAAAAAACTCGCGGTTGTCGATTGGGATAAAAAAGTCGATACAACCTTCCCAGAAACACGCCTTGCCGAACTCGGTCAGAAAGCATTCAACTATCCCGATGATTTCACTCCACATCCAATTGTCAAACGCACACTTGAAGCACGCCGTGCGATGAGTAAAGGTGAGCAATTGCTCGATTGGGGAGCAGCGGAGAATTTAGCTTATGCCTCGCTTCTCGACCAAGGTTATTCGGTGCGGGTTTCAGGTGAAGATTGCGGTCGCGGTACATTCTCACACCGCCACGCAATGATTCACGATCAAAAGACTGGCGACAGCTACTTACCTCTGCAACATTTACATAAAGGTCAGCCGTCAATTCGGGTGATTGATAGCTTGCTTTCTGAAACTGGGGTTTTAGGTTTTGAATACGGCTATTCAATTGCAGAACCGCGCGGACTAGTGATTTGGGAAGCACAATTCGGTGATTTTGCCAATGTTGCGCAAGTAATCATCGACCAATTTATTGCTTCTGGCGAGACCAAATGGGGACGGTATAGCGGTTTGGTAATGCTGCTTCCGCACGGTTATGAAGGTCAAGGTCCAGAGCATTCGTCGGCTCGTCTCGAACGCTATTTACAACTTTCCGCTTGCAATAACTGGCAAGTTTGCGTTCCAAGCACGCCAAGTCAAGTGTTCCATATGTTGCGTCGTCAAGTGTTGCGCACATTCCGTAAGCCGTTAGTTGTGATGTCGCCGAAGTCTTTGTTACGGCATAAATTGGCGGTAAGCAGTATTTCTGAATTGGCAAATGGTGCATTCCGTGAGGTTATCGACGAAATTGATACTCTGGATAAAAAAGCGGTTAAGCGGATTATTTTCTGCGCTGGCAAGGTTTATTACGACTTGCTGGAAAAACGCCGTGAAGCGGGAATTAAAGATATTGCGATTGTGCGTATCGAGCAGCTTTATCCGCTACCGCAAAAATTGCTGCGTGAAGTTATCGCGACTTATTCAACAAATGCCGAACTGATTTGGTGTCAAGAAGAGCCGCACAATCAAGGTGCTTGGAATTATTTAATCGAACCGTTGCAAGAAGCATCTGGTCGCCGAGTTTCCTGTGTAAGTCGTCCTGAATCGGCATCTACCGCCGCAGGATATGCAAAAGTTCATTCCGCCGAACAAATTGCCTTGGTAAAACAAGCTTTGGGTTTGGCTTAATTCTTTCGAGTTAATCATTAGAGGTAAGTCTGAAATGACAATCGAAGTAAAAGTTCCGCAACTTCCAGAATCAGTTGCTGATGCGACGCTAGTTAATTGGCATAAAAAAGTCGGTGATTATGTTGCCGAAGGTGAAAACCTCGTCGATTTAGAAACCGACAAAGTGGTTTTAGAAGTTCCTGCACCAGTCGGCGGAATTCTTAAAGAAATCAAACAGCAAGACGGCTCAACCGTAACCGCTGATGTAGTTGTTGCGATTATGGAAGCAGCGGCTGCTCCTGCGGCATCTCCAGCTCAAGCGGCAACAGCTCCTGCACCAGCTGCGACTCCAAGTCAAGCGGTAGCGGCTGCTCCTGCGGCAAGTGCGAATGTTGCTTCATCACCGTCAGCTAGAAAATTAGCAGCTGAAAACGGTGTTGCAATTGCGGAAGTAGCTGGTTCTGGTAGAGCGGGCAGAATTAGCAAGCAAGATGTTGCGGCGCATATTTCAGCTGGCGGCAGCCGCCACGAAGAACGCGTTCCGATGACACGGCTTCGCAAACGCATCGCCGAACGCTTGTTAGATGCCAAAAACACTACCGCAATGCTTACAACTTTCAACGAAGTCGATATGAAAGCGGTGATGGATTTGCGTAAAAAACATCAGGACGCATTTGTTGATAAACACGACATCAAACTCGGCTTTATGAGCTTCTTTGTCCGTGCGGCGGTTGCGGCTTTGAAAGAATGGCCAGCGGTAAATGCGGCAATTGACGGTGAAGATTTGGTTTATCACAATTACCAAGACATCGGCATTGCGGTTTCCAGCCCACGCGGTTTGGTTGTGCCGATTTTGCGTAATGCAGAAAATATGGGCTTTGCCGAAATTGAAGGTGCAATCAAAGATTTTGCGGTTAAAGCGAAAAATAGCACTCTTTCAATCGAAGAAATGACTGGCGGCACATTCACCATCACCAACGGTGGAACTTTCGGCTCAATGCTTTCTACTCCGATTTTGAATCCGCCGCAAAGCGCAATTTTGGGAATGCACAATATTGTCGAACGCCCAGTTGTAGTTAATGGTGAGATTGTGATTCGTCCGATTATGTATCTGGCACTTTCATATGACCACCGCATCATCGACGGTCGGGAAGCAGTCGGCTTTTTGGTTAGCATCAAAAAAGCAATCGAAGATCCAACTCGTCTGCTTTTCAATATCTAATAAATCTTTGATTTATAAAGAAAATCCATCGCTACGGCGGTGGATTTTTATTATTCGGTATTCTAGAAATGCTGATAAGATTGATTATCAGATAGAAATTATCATAGCTATGGAAGAAATAAAACCGCAAGGAAAACTCGGACCACACGAAGGTATTGAATACGACTTAATGCTGGTAGGGAAAAAAGATATTGCGTATTTTTGCTGTGAATTAAGCCATCCTGGCATTGATGAAAGATTTTCGCAAAATCCAGAAAAAGACGGTATTTTTAGGTTAGAAGCCGAACACGATATTCCGATGGATATGAATATTTTTTACCGTCAAGACAAAAAAGATAAAGCACTGTGTTTTTTGCGGATATTAGAAGCAAGCGTATTGCTCTATCACACAGAACCTAAATGCAGACGAAATTTGGAAGTGATTACGGGGCTTTTGCTCGGTTATACGCTTGCCGATGTCGAAGTTTTTATCGAACATTCAAAATTTTGTGAAGGTTATGAAGATTTGCCGAGCGGCATAGAAGGCAAATTAAATCCGCATAAGGGTATTGAATATAACTTAATGAGAATAGCTCAAAAAGATGTCGCTTACTTTTCTGCTGATGAATTAGATACGCGGTTTTTATTGCTTAAAGATGATGAGGAAATTTATAAATTAGAACGCAAATCGACGGTTTTGGAAGAAGATATTCATATTTTTTACCGTTCAAATAAAAAGGACAAAGCGACGGCTTTATTTCTCTTACTTGAAGCATTTATTTATAACCGTGAGAATATTTGTAGAGCTGAATTTGAGATGCTTATCGGTAGATTGCTCGGATATTCAAGAGAAGATGTGGAAGTTTATTTGCAATCGCAAAATATTGCTTGAAATAAGAGTTTTTGGGAATGTTTATTCTAAATAATTACTGCTATTTTTAATAATCAACATTAAGATACTTGCCCTTATTTTTCTTAGTCCTTTCAAGAATAGATGTATGGAAATTTTCAGGCATTTCAGTTGCTTGATAATTATCTTGATTTATTCTTTCCAATAAATGTAAAAGTTGAGCGTTAATCATTTCACGATAATTTTGCTCCGCTTTGCGTGCCAGAGCATAACTGCTTTGCATAGCTGAAAAATCATTCGATTTTTTTATGGCATACGACATATTTTCACCTTGTGTCTCGTAAATTTGTGATTTGGATTATAATTGCAGCTCTTTTAACATCAAATTTAGGAGACTGTAATGCGTTTTACCCCCCCCCCCCCCCCCCCGTATTTCAATGTAAAACAAAAATCCGCAAATCGTCATACAAGTTCCCCAAAAATTTCCCAATCTCAATCAAATAACTTATCCAGAGGGAATTCTCAAATGACAAACCAATACAACCGTAAATTGCCTTTATCTTCCATTATTTCTAAAACCATTTTTACTGCTAGTGCGATAAGTGCAGGGATTTGTAGCACAAATGCTCTTGCTGATACTTTTACGGTTAGTTCTAATACCAATTTTACAAATACAGATACGGGCAAAAATCTTACATATAAAGACAATTTTTTCCGTCCAGGTAATCATTCCGAATATGAAGGCAGTGCTGGATTTTTTGACTCACAAGGTGCGACAGAAGCAGTCAATTTGTTAGAGGGGACAAGTAATAAACCTAGCTGGTATGACAAAGCAAAGCCAAATTACGACAATGATGCTACAAGTCTTGACAATATGCAAGCATCGTTTTCAATATTGAAAAGGGCAAATGAATTAAGAGCAGAGGAAGGAAAAAGTCCATTAAAAGTTTCGCACGAAGCTATGGCGATTTCACAATTAAGAACAAATTATGCTAACAATACTGGGCAGTGGCACGCTCCTTGGAGTAGTGAACTTAACTCTGTAAGCTATACAGGAGCAGGAGAAAATCTTGCTGATGTGAACAACGGCACACAAGCTGTTAATAACTGGTATAGCGAAAAGGTATGCATAACAGCACCAAGTTCAGATGATTGTAAACGCGTTATTCAAATGAACTTGGCAGCAACAAAACCAGATGACGCACATGGACATTACGATAATCTTGTGAATGATAACTTTAATTTGACTGGTGCTGCAATTTCTGAAAATTATTCTGGACAGATGTATTTCATATCAGGAGATGAAAGTTATACCGTCGAAGAATACGAGAAATTGTTTGATGAATATATGGCAACCGACGGTTGGTTGTATTACAACGCAGATAACACAGTCAATGTTAGTAATGATTTAGGCACGGATAGCAGAGTTGCTGGCGGTTATGCTTTGGCTGGTAAAGATGCGACTAGTAATACGGTTAATATAAATAGTAATGCAAATGTTGGGACAGTGTATGGCGGTTATGCAGTATCGAATAACACAAGCGGTAATACGGTAAATTTGAGTGGCGGTCAAGTTGGCACGATTTACGGCGGTTATGCAGAAAATAATTCGGGCAGTCATAACAATACGATAAATATCACAGGCGGCAGTGCAGATGCTATTTATTTAGGCAACGGTGCGACAGTTTCTGGCACGGTGAATTATCTTGGTGGCACAGTAACCGAACTTAAAGCTCTGCAAGGAAAAGGCACGGCAAAAAATGCGGTTATGAATTTTGGCGCGACAGGACAAGATGAAAATTTGAGCCGCAGTCCGATGAATAAGCTCAAAGTCGGCAAACTTGGCGGCTATAACACCTACAACTTCTACCTTCCTGCAAACATCAAAAATGACGACACTGCCGTTCAGGTTACTGGTGATGAAGTAGTGAATTTGTCTGGTGCGAGTGTTAATGCGTATATACATAGCGATACAAATTTGAACGCTGGTGA
>JAGBJT010000005.1 GCA_017934275.1 Cardiobacteriaceae bacterium
AAATCTCTTTCGTGCTTTAATTTATAGGTGTTCGCCATAATTTTTACCATTCTTTGACTAAAATTAAGTGAAATAATTATAGCAGAAAATTGAAATTTTAGGAATGTTTTAGAAGAATTTTTGAATTTTTAGATGCGCCCTCAAGTAGATTACCTCGTAGGACGACTTTTTTTGCCGTTCATAATCATCATCAGCATAAGTAAAATGAATATTTAGTAATACGAGAATTAAAAATAAAATTTTATTTTTCATATCTATGAACCTCAATATAAAACTTAAAAAGATTGTTGTTTGGTATTACACACAGTATTTTTTAGCAGAAATTCTCTCATCAACTCAATCGAGTTCTTTAATTCTTCTTGTGTAAATCTATCATTGAGTTTATTCTCTGGGTGATGAATTTGGTGTCTTATGATTTCTGTCTTTATAAGGTCATCTATTCTTATGCCATTTACATGCTCTTCTTGTTTTTTGTGTTTTTCACCTTTTTTGCATGATTGACATTCTCTCTTATATTTTTTAGTGTCTTTTCCTTTTTTAAAGTTATCCTCATTTTTATCATCAAATGCTCCTTTAATTTCTAATTCAGAATACAACTCATCGTGATATGCTTCTGAAATATCATCAAACACTAAATAATTGATTTCGTTTAATGACGGATAAGACAATAATCCTTGTTTAGCATTTTCTATACTCTTTCCTGTTTTGTATGTCTCGTCATCAACAACAATTCGCAAATTATCAAATTGCAAATTCCTAACCACAACAGAACTATGAGTTGTAATAATTACTTGTGTATTTTGATTTTGGGATAATTGTTTCAGAGTTTCTATCAGCAACTCTTGCTTATTTGTATGCTGTGAAGTTTCAGGTTCTTCAATGGCATATATAACAGTTTGCTGTTTTTCCATTATTTTTTGTTCAACTTTTGCTCTAAAAAAACTAAGTAGCACCAAGCGTTTAATACCACTACCTCTTTTATTGATCGGTATATCGCTATCTCCTGCAATAGAAATACCTTTAAATACATCTTGCCACTTCAATCCATCTACATTTATTTGTGGGTGCAATGTATTTGCGATAGTTTTATCTATCTCTTGTAATTTTTCCAAAGTTTTTTCTGATACTTGGGATACATATTTTTTTACTTGTTCTGCAATATCATTTAACTGAATTTTGATATTTTCATTATTCTCTAAAAATTCTTTTACTGCAATTTTTAGAGGTTCTTGGACTTCACTATCTTTGTCGGTATTTTGTCTGTCAGATTTGAATAGAAAATAAGTGGGCATATATGTTTTTAATTTTTCCCAAATATTTTTAGCATCTTCTTTATTCAGTTCTATTTCTACAACGGACAATGATGAATTATTAGAAAAATGTTCGTATATTTTTTTTCTCATTTGAGAATTTTGCCTCAAATCAATATTGTTAGTATCAATTTGATTATCTTGTAGTATTTTTTGTAAATCGTTTTGCTTCTTTATAAGCAAGTTTTGGCAAATACTATTTTTTGGCTGCATTGCCCTAATATATATTTTTGGTTTTTCTGCATTAGGATATTTTTTAATAATTTCAAGCTCCCCATTTTCATTTAATAAATACTCATCTTGTAATGTAGTAGATACATTTTTATCAATAACAATTGACTGCGGTAAATCTTTAAAAGATACTGAAATAACAATTTCAGAATTATCATGTATATTTTCAACATTTATATCATTTTTATCTATCTGTGCCTCATTAAAGAAAATATCTAAAGCTTCTAATACTGTTGTTTTACCAGCGTCATTTTTTCCGATAATCGCAGTAAAATCATCGAACTTAATTTCCACTTCGTTCTTGTAACTTCTGAAATTTTGTAATTTCACGGAACTGATTTTTATATAATTTTCTCCATTTCAATGTTTATTTTTTTTAGGTTTCAATGACAAATAAATCCTACATGCTTCTGGATTGTTAGCAGCTTCAGCAATCTGGTCCACGCTCTTTTTAGTGCTTCTGTTATAAATGTAGTCATCTACATCTTTACCAACATCATATTTATCGCTTACACAATAAGTGTACCTAGCGTTATTGTTACTTAGTCTGTAACCATCTATCAAATGTCTATCTTCCAAATCAATATCTTTAAAACCATAGCCGTGATATTGCAAAACCAATAATTCAGCACTAGCACCTGCTCTTTCATACAATAAAGCTGCCCGAATATAATCTTGCTCAACTCCTAAACCTTTCTCATACATTTTGCCAAGTTCATAACAAGCTTCACCACCAGCAGTTATCTCTCTATAACAACGTGCTTCTAGATATTTTTTAGCTTTTACTAAATCTTGCGAAACATTTGTACCTTGCAAATACATTTTGCCAATTGTTAAGCAAGCACTAGTATATTCTTTCTCACAGGCACCTTCATACATTCTGATAGCTCGGGGAATATCTCGCGGTATTTTTTCTCCCTTATATATTTTTTCTGCAAAGTCTTTACATGAGTTTCCAATTTTATGTAAGTCGTCTTTTTTATCCCATTTATCCACACTGTATTTCTTAACACAAGCTTTTTCTAATTTATCGTAATCTTGCAAGTCTCGATAACTATATAACAGAGTAATACAAGATTGTGAATAACCACCATCGCATGCTTTTTCATGCAATTTAATAGCCTGCACAGGATCTTTTTTCACACCATGACCGCCACTCTCATAGTTAGTTGCAAGTCTCCAACAAGCTTTGGCAAAACCATAATCACAAGATTTTTTGGCATATTCTGCTTTTTCTGCTGGGTCTAAATTTGAGTAGTAAGCTTCAGAAGCTTCCCAGCAAGCTTCTGCATGTTTTAATCCACAAGCTTTGTCATACAACTCAAATGCTTGTTTATAAGAACTAATTTTCTTTAGCTCTGTTGCTTCATTAAAAAGTTTTTCAGCATTTTTATTAACTTTCGGTTTTTCAGGAATTTTTTTATTCTCTGCAACCGCATTTGTTTTTTCTTGATTTGCGGTGCTATCTGTTTTTTCCTTACAAGCCGTAACACTTACAGATATTGATAACAATATTGCAAGAACAAATCTATTCATTGCTGTCATCATTTCTTTCTCTCGCATTAAGTTCTCCTAAATTTTTAATAAACATAACCCCGTTCTCTGTCAAGAGAACGGGATTTAGTCTAGACTAAATCGATTTTTGTCATACATTGCAGTGCTTTTATAGTTATTTGCAATAAAAAAAATCCGCCGTAAAAAACAGCGGATTTGTTTTGCAAATAAATACAAATAACGGCAATAGTAGATCTAAATAAGGATCGCCCGTCGCGGCACGCGACCGACCGCGTCGGGTAGATTCAAATAAGGATCGCCCGTCGCGGCACGCGACTATTGTTCGTAGTAGGTGTAGCCGCGCAATCCAGCTTCGAAGCGGCTGACGAGTTTTTGTCGTTCGGCTGGGGTAATTCTGCCGCTGCGTACGGCTTTTTCTGCGGTTTCACGGAAGTTTGATAGAAGGGTATGCGGTTGATATTCCACATAACTTAAAACATCGGCGACGCTATCGCCTTCAATTTCATTCACAAAATCGAAGCTACCGTCTTGATGGATATAAACCGAGACAATATGCGTATCGCCGAGCAGATTATGCAAATCGCCGAGCGTTTCCTGATAAGCACCGACCAAGAATACGCCAAGATAATACGGTTCATCTTCGCGGATGGCGTGCAGCGGAATAGTGCGGACAAGTTCGCCGTTTTGCACGAATTTATCGATTTTGCCGTCGGAATCGCAGGTCAAATCCGCGATGATTGTCGCACGATTGGGGCGTTCTGTAAGACGGTGGATTGGCATTAAAGGGAAAATTTGGTCGATTGCCCAAGCGTCAGGTAGCGACTGGAATACGCTGAAATTGCCGTAATAAATATCGGCGAGCATTGTTTTTAAGACTTCTGGTTCGGAGAGAGCATCGGGATAATCATTTATCAGAGCGGCGATTGCTTTCATAATTACCATAAAAATCTGCTCAACTTCACTTCGAACCCTAAGCGGTAAATTGCCGCGAATGAAGGAATTGCGTGCTTCATCGCGGTAATAAAGCGCATCGTTGAAAACTTCTTGGGCGTTTTTGTAACTCAATGTCTCGTATGCGTAATACAAATTACTAATTAGCGGATGCTCATCTTCACGGCGTTCGGGCAATTTGGTATCGGCAAATCCTGCGACATCGAGGATATCGAAGAGTAAAACGGAAGAATATGCAACCGTCGCCCGTCCTGATTCGGTAACGATAGTTGGATGCGAGATGTTTTTTTCGTCCAAAACCAGCTGAATTGTTTCGACGACATCAACGCAATATTCTTGTAAGGAATAGTTTCTGGAATGCACGGAAGAAGTGCGCGTGCCGTCATAATCCACCGCCAAACCGCCGCCTAAATCGAGATATTTCATCGGTGCGCCTTCTTCGACGAGTTCGATGTAATAACGGCAAGCTTCACGCACGCCTTTACGGATATCGCCGATATTGGGGATTTGCGAGCCCAAGTGATAATGCAAAAACTGCAAGCAATCGAGCATATCGGCTTCTTTTAATTTATCGACGACTTCGACGAGTTGCCGCGTGTTTAATCCGAACATCGAACGGTCGCCGCCAGATGATGTCCAATGTCCTGCGGCGTTAGCGAATAATTTTGCGCGCACGCCGATTACGGGACGGATATGCATTGCCTCAGAGCTTTCCAAAATAATCGGCAATTCGGCAGGAGTTTCAATCACAAAAACCACATTGAAACCGAGTTTGACCATTCCCAAGCCAAGTTCGACAAATTCCTGATCTTTGTAACCGTTACAAACAATCAAGGGACCAGGTTCTTTGAGCATTGAAAGGGCAATCATCAATTCCGCTTTTGAGCCCGCTTCTAAACCGTGTTGATACGGCGCACCAAAACGGACAATATCCTCAATCAAATGCGCTTGCTGATTGACTTTTATCGGAAACACGCCACGGTAATTTCCCTGATAACCGCTGTCTTTAATCGCTTTGGCAAAACTTTCATTTATCAATTGAATTTGCTTTTCGAGCAGATTTTGAATCCGTAACAACACTGGCATCGTTTTACCGCGAATGTGCATTCCGTCGATTAAATCAATCAGCGATACGGCTTTCGCGTTTTCCTGCGCTTTCACGGTTACTTCACCTTTTTCGTTTAACGCGAAATAACCGTTACTCCAATGAGAAATTTTGTATAAATTTTCCGCATCTTCTATTTGCCAGCTTGTTTGGTTCATTTTTCTTCTCGTTTTGCCTTGATGAATAAATAAACAGAAATAAAAAGAAAGCGGCGGTTATATCGCCGCTTGTAAATTGTTTTGATTTATAGTCGTTCCATTTCAAAATAATACTGCGTTAGCTTCGCCTCGCCGTATTCTAGATACTGTCTTCGGCTCGCTGCCTTGTCTTATTTTGAACTGAAACGACTATAACCGTGAATTAGCTTAAAAGCACTTTTCTTTCGATAGTCTCTTCGCGGTCGGGTCCCGTGGAAATTATGTCGATTGGAATTTCGAGCAATTTTTCGAGTTTTTCCAAATATTGCCGTGCTTTTTCGGGCAATTTTTCATATTCACGGATACCGATAGTTGAACTTTGCCAACCGTCGATTTCTTCGTAAATAGCCTCACAACGGGAAAGTTCATCCGCACCAAGCGGAGCAATATCGATAAGTTTTCCGTCGAGGCGGTAATTAGTGCAGATTTTGATTTTGGCTAAATCATCTAAAACATCGAGTTTGGTGATGCAAATTCCGTCGAAGCAAGAGTTCAAAGCTGCGCGACGAAGTGCTGGTAAATCAATCCAGCCCGTGCGGCGTTTGCGTCCAGTGGAAGCTCCGATTTCCCGTCCGACTCTGCCTAAATGTTCGCCGATATCGTCATCTAATTCGGTCGGGAAAGGACCAGAGCCGACGCGAGTCGTATAAGCCTTGGTGATAGCTAGCACGAAATCGAGTTTATGAATTCCCGTTCCTGTTCCCGTTGCCGCACCGCCAGATGCCGTGCTTGAAGATGTTACGAACGGATAAGTGCCGTGATCGATATCGAGCATCGCACCTTGCGCACCTTCGTAAAGAATGTTTTCGCCGCGCTTGCGGTGTTCTTCCAGAGCAAGAGTTGTGTCGCAAATAATCGGAGCAATTTTTGGCGCAAACGCAAGCCATTCATCAATTGTCGCGGCGGTATCTACCGTTTCTGCTTGATAGAAATTTTTGAGTAGAAAGTTGTGATAGTTCAGCAATTCTTCGGCGCGCGTGCGGAAGTTATCGGTATTTTGCAAATCCGCGAGCCGCAAACCGCGACGGGCAATTTTGTCTTCATAGCAAGGACCAATTCCGCGACAAGTTGTGCCGATTTTTCCTGCACCTTTTGCCGCTTCCCGTGCTTTATCCAGCGCAATATGCGAAGGCATAATCAAAGCGCAGGCGTTTGATACCCGCAATTTGTCCCAAACGCTCACCCCCGCAGCGATTAGCTCTTCGGCTTCGCTAAATAATGACGGTAAATGCAGCACCACGCCGTTAGCGATATAGCTCATCACATTGCTATGCAAAATTCCTGACGGTATCAAATGAAGAATTGTGGTTTTGCCTTTGACGACAAGCGTGTGTCCAGCATTGTGTCCGCCTTGAAAACGCACTACGGCGGCGGCTCTTTCGGTTAATAAATCGACAATCTTGCCTTTACCTTCGTCGCCCCATTGTGAGCCGATTACCACGAGATTTTTAGTCATTGCTAGTTCCTTGCGGATATTCAAATGAAATTTTTTCGCCGTTTTGGCGGCGGTTTTGGATTTGGCGGAATTCTTCCGCACTGTGAGGAAAATCTATTTTCGCAGGCGATTTTTGTTGATTGCTATTGCTGACAATTTCGCCCAAAGTGAGTAAATCGAGGCTAAATCCCGTTGCAGCGCGAGCTCTACCATAAACCGCACCGAGACCGTCATATCTTCCGCCGCGTGCGATTGCGTCGTAATGACCGTCAGCGTAAAGAGAAAAAATTGCGCCTGAGTGATAGCCATAAGTTCCGATTGCACTGATATCCAGCGCGGTTTTCTGCTCTGGAAAATAAATTGCAAGCTGCTTTTGTATTCCGATTAAATCACCGATTGCACGGTCAAAAAGCTTATGCCGTCCCGCAAATTGATTTTGCAAAGCAGCAAGAATATCGGCAGCGATTGGCGCATCAACTAGAAAACGAATATCTTCAATACAAGCCGACGGGAAAGCGCGTCTTTGCGTCCAAGCGTGTAAATCAGGGCGACGCAAACCAACTAAAACATCGCGCAATTCACGGCATTGCTCGCTATTTAAGCGGTGCAAATCAACGAGTCCCGCAAAAATTCCCGAATGTCCGAGATTGAGCACGCTATTTTTTAAGCCGAGTTTCTGCATTGTGTCGATTAAAAGCGCGGTTACTTCGATATCAGCATCCAGACTTTCCGCTCCGAAGAGTTCTGCACCCGTAATCAGCGGATTACGCCGCGGCACGGTGCTTTCAGATTTAGTTCGTAAAACTTCACCGCAATAGCAATAACGGCTAACCGCATCTGTAGGCAGACGGTGCGCGTCAATTCTTGCAATTTGCGGAGTAAAGTCAGCACGAACTCCCAGCATACGACCGCTGATGCGATCGGTGATTTTGAAAGTTTGTAAATCTAAATTTTCACTGCCAGCCAACAGCGAATCTAAAAATTCAGCCAAAGGCGGCATTAAAAGTTGATAGCCCCAAGATGCCGTGTTGTCCAAAAATAAGCGGCGCAGGTTTTCGATATGCGCCGCCTGATTGGGCAGAAGTTCGATGATGTCTTCGGGAAGAAGCCAATGGCGTTTATTCATTGCCAACCTCGTTTATTAAAAATTATTCGTCATCTGTTGCATTGACGGGAAAACTCGCGCCATTCCAGCGGTGTTCTGGATCTGGAATAAAGACTAGTGATTCATTGTTTGCATTAGTAATTAGCCAACCACCGACAACTGGCGAACGATACATATCGGCGACCTTGCGGTGTCCGCTTTTCATTTTTTGCCATTCCAGTTTGGGCGCACCTTTGAACATTTTGTAAAACCGCTTCCAGTCGATGTTTTCCATATCAATTGCGGGGAGATAGTCTTTGAAATTCATAGATTTTTTCCGTATTTTTTTAGATGTATCAAGATTACCGATAAAGCGGCAGGAGTAATTGCAGGAATGCGAGACGCTTGCGCAATATCAAGCGGTTGCACGCGATTGAGTTTTTCCGTAAGTTCCGCTGAAAGTCCGCGCACCGCCGAATAATCAAAAGGCTTTGGCAAGCGCGTTTTACCGTGATTTTTAATTTTTTCCGCTTCCTGATATTGCCGTTCAATGTAGCCAGAATATTTATGCTCAATTGCAACTTGTTCGGCGATTTCGTTTGACGGTAAATTTTCTTCACTAACGCCCGCAAGCCGCATCACCGTAAGACAATCGAATTCTGGTCGTTTAATCAATTCTGCCGCCGTCGTGCCTTGTTCTAAATTTTCTACCGCATCAGCTTTTATTTTCAAATTGCTCAAACTTTCTGACACCGCCGAAATATCCCGCATTTTTGCCTCAAAAGCACGCATTCTTTTTTCAGAGACACAGCCGAGCGCAAAGCCGATTGCGGTTAAGCGTTGGTCAGCATTGTCTTCCCGTAGAAGCAAACGGTATTCCGCACGGCTAGTAAACATCCGATACGGCTCACGAGTGCCTTGCGTGATTAAATCGTCGGTCATTACCGCAATGTAAGCCTGATCGCGCTCTGGATACCAATCATCTTTACCTTTAACCCGAAGTGCCGCGTTAATTCCAGCCAAAATTCCCTGCGCTGCCGCTTCTTCATAGCCAGTCGTGCCGTTAATTTGCCCTGCAAAGTAAAGATTTTTGATTTTTTTCGTCTCCAAACTGCGCTCTAAATCTTGCGGATTGAAGAAGTCATACTCAATTGCGTAACCAGGGCGGACAATACGCGCGTTTTCCAATCCACGAATGGATTGCACATATTTAACCTGCGCTTCAAACGGTAAAGAAGTAGAAACACCGTTGGGATAAATTTCGCCGCTGGTCAGGCTTTCGGGCTCTAAAAATAGTTGATGCGAGGTTTTATCGGGAAAGCGCATTACTTTGTCTTCAATCGACGGACAGTAGCGCGGACCGAATGCGTCTTTGATGACACCAGCGTACATCGGTGCTTGGTCGATATAAGAACGAATGATGTCGTGGGTTTTCTCATTCGTGCGAGTGATATAGCAAGAAACCTGCTCTGGATGCGAATTGGCATCGCTAAGATAAGAAAAAACGGGTAGGGGATTGTCGCCAGCTTGCTCTTCCAAAAGCGAAAAATCTATCGTGCGACGGTCAAGACGAGGCGGCGTGCCAGTTTTCATACGGTGCGTATCGAATGGTAAATCCCGTAAAGCCTCCGCTAGCTTTATAGACGGCATATCCGCCGCTCTGCCGCCTGCGAAATTGTTAAGTCCAATATGAATTTTTCCCGCGAGAAATGTTCCAGCGGTAAGCACCACCGCATCGGCGTAAAAATCAATTTGGTGGAGCGTTTTCACTCCGCAAACCTGCGAGCCGTTGTCGGTCAAGATTAGGTTGCAAACCGCAGTTTGGAAAATGTCAAGATTTTCCTGATTTTCCACCATCATCCGCACCGCCGATTTATATAAAGCACGGTCAGCCTGACAACGAGTTGCACGCACCGCCGCACCTTTACGGCTATTCAAAATCCGCCATTGAATTCCAGCTAAATCCGCAGCCCGTGCCATTATTCCGTCAAGCGCATCAATTTCTTTTACTAAATGACCTTTGCCGATACCGCCAATCGCTGGATTGCAGCTCATTTGTCCGATAGTGTCGAGATTGTGAGTAAGTAAAACTGTCCGCACGCCACTACGCGCCGCCGCACAAGCCGCTTCAACGCCAGCGTGTCCGCCACCGATAACAATTACGCCGTATTTTGTGTTCATATTTACAAACTAAAAATCTGCTGGAAAACGCTAATCAACATCAGCGCAATAACAGGAGTTACATCAAGAATGCCGCCAAGCGGTGGAATAAGTTGCCGTAAATAACGCATATAACAATTTTGACAAGCTTCTGCGGTTTGTAATAGCGGTTGCTGCGGCGGAGTTTGTAACCAAGAGGCTAAAACCGAAACCAAAATCGCACAAAATTGCAAAGCAAGCCAAGATGCTACAAACAAACGCAGTGCAAATAACGGTGAATGTAAGACAATTAACCCCAAAATGATTGACATTAAAAATGCCGCTAGCAAAGTTGTGGGATCAAATGGTAGTTTGTATGGAATTTGTCGCTGAATGCGTTTTACTAATTGTCGTAGCGGTTTGAGTAGTGGTTCGGTGATTTCTTGCAGTTTGAGATAAATCGGATTGCCAAAAATTCGCCGCTCCAATTCGCAGTGAAACAAAACAAAAAAAATCGCCACCACAATTTCACAAAGTTGGAAAAGTAAAGCCATAAATCACCAATCTTTTGTGATTTCTTCCGATAAAGCACGGCTTCTATCAACCGCTGCCTGCATCGCAGCTTCAACGGTTGCATCGATATTTGCTGCATCGAAATGACTAATCGCCGCCTCGGTTGTTCCACCTTTGGTGCAAATTTTTTGCACTCTTTGGAAAAAATCACCGTCATCTGGATTGTCTAAAAGAGATGTTGCCGCACCAAGAGCGGTAAGCGAAATGATGTCGTATAACTCATCAGGACTAAATCCAAAGCGTTCGCCAGTCGTTGCCATCGCCTGCATTAAACGGAAAAAATATGCAATACCGCTACCAGATAAAGCCGTAATTCCATCAATTTGCGTTTCATCATCAAGCCAAACCGCCGAACCAAATGATGCAAAAAAATCATCCAAAATTGCCGCTTGCTCTTCATTTAATTCACAATCCGTCCAAACTCCCGTAACCGAAGATTGGCAATTTGCCGCTAAATTCGGCATCGCACGGACAATAATTACATCATCGCCCAAAACTCGACGGTAACTGGCAATATCTATTCCAGCCGCAAAAGAAACAATAATTTTGTCTTGATAATCCGTTTGCTTTATGTCCTCTAATACTTCACGAACTTGATTCGGACGAACGCCAAGAATTAAAAAAGAAGCTTTTTCAATAACCGCACGGTTATTAGTAAAGCATTTGACGGAAAAATCTTTTGCAATTTCCTTGGCAGTTTGCTCTGATTTACAAGAAACCAGAATCTGTTCGGAAGACAAAAAAGTTTTCTCCTGTTCTGATTTGTTCTTACAACAGCAGTCAGAATGCTCACAATTGTCTTGATGTGGAGAAGAAATAAGTCCAGAAATGATGGCACGGTTCAAATGACCTGCACCGATAAAAGCGAAAATATCAGTCATAAGCGGTAATGTTCAAAAAATGTTGAATAAAAACGACAAAAAATGCTAACATACGGGCACTTTATTGCTACCTAGTAGTTGTTTCAAATTCATTTGTAGTAATTTACACTTACAAAAACATATAAAGGAATATTTATGGCAGAAGTTAAACTCGACGATCTCTTGCGTTTTACCAATCAACAAGGTGCATCTGACTTACATTTAAGCTCTGGTTTACCACCGATGATTCGGGTTGATGGTGATGTTAAAAGATTGGATTTGCCAGTTTTAGAAAATCAAGAATTGCGCAATATGATTTTCGAAATTATGACCGACGCGCAAATGAAATCCTTCGAAGAAAAATGGGAAGCCGACTTTTCAACCGAGTTGCACGGTGTTTCTCGTTTCCGGGTGAATGTATTTAATCAAAATCGCGGTATTGCGGTAGTTTTTCGGACAATTCCGAGCAAAGTTTTGACCTTACAAGAAATTCAAGCTCCTGAAAAGTTCGTAGATATCATCGATGTACCACGCGGCTTGGTTTTGGTTACTGGTCCTACTGGTTCAGGAAAATCAACCACTCTTGCAGCAATGATTGACCATATCAATAACAACCGCCACGAACATGTTCTTACTATCGAAGACCCGATTGAATTTGTGCATACATCTAAAAAATGTCTGGTGAATCAACGGGAAGTTCATAGAGATACTCAAAGTTTTAATAACGCACTTCGCGCAGCTCTTCGGGAAGACCCTGACATTATTCTGGTAGGGGAGTTGCGGGACTTGGAAACTATCCGTCTTGCATTGACCGCGGCAGAAACAGGACACTTGGTATTCGGAACACTCCACACCAGCTCGGCTGCAAAAACAATCGACCGTATCATCGATGTATTCCCAGGCGAAGAAAAACAATTGGTTCGTTCGATGTTGTCAGAATCACTTCGTGCGGTAATTGCACAAACTCTATTGAAAAAAATCGGCGGCGGTCGGGTTGCAGCTCACGAAGTTTTAGTGGGAACTTCTGCAATTAAGAATTTGATTCGTGAAGATAAAGTTGCTCAAATTTATTCAATGATTCAAACAGGTGCTCAATACGGAATGCAAACACTCGACCAAAATTTACAAAATTTGGTTCGTAGCGGTCAAGTTGATCGTATGTTGGCAGCTTCCAAAGCACACGATAAAAATACATTTATGTAAATTGATGCGAGGACGGATAAATATTGTCCGTCTTCTTTTTTTGTTATTCCTTAATATTTTTAGAATGGTTTTGAAGGAACAAGTTTTATGAATATAGCCAAAGAAGAAGTTCGTACTTGGTTTGACAATTTAGTAGCCTTTGCTGATAAAAAGAAAGCTTCCGACATATTTATCAATTCACATATGCCAGTTGCAATCAAAATTGATGGTGATATGAATTACATCTCAAAGGCAATCACCGATGAGGAAGATGTTTATAACATTATTGAAGCGATAGCTCGTCCCGAGGCATATCAAGAATTTTTACGCGAATCCGAGCTCAATATGATGGTGGAAGTGCCTGATGTGAGCTTTTTGCGGGTGAATGTTTATATGCAGAAAAACTTACCAGGTTTGGTTCTGCGTTTGATTCCAGCGATTGTTCCAGATTTAGATGCTTTGGATTTGCCGCATCCAGAATTGCTGCGTGAGTTGGCTATGAAAAAACGCGGTCTCATCATTATGATCGGTGCGACTGGTAACGGTAAATCTACAACTTTGGCGGCGATGGTTAATCACCGTAATGAAAATTCACAACATCACATCATTACCGTAGAAGACCCAATCGAATTTATGCACAAATCGAAAAAATGCGTAATCATTCAACGGGAAGTTGGTATTGATACCAAGAGTTACGGAACTGCTTTGAAGAACTCTTTGCGGGAAGCACCAGATGTAATTCTCATCGGGGAAATTCGTGATGTGGAAACTATGGGTTATGCGATGCAGTTTGCGGAAACGGGGCACTTGTGTATGGCAACTTTGCACGCCACCGATTCGGTTTCGGCATTGGAGCGGATTTACAACTTCTTCCCACTCGATCAACGCGAAAAATTGCAGCTTGACTTATCAGAAAACTTGGTATGTTTGCTCACACAACGCTTGATGCCTCGTTCTGCTGGCGGTCGGGTTGTAGCAATGGAAATGATGATGGCAACTCCTTACATCAAACAGCTGATTTTGGACGGTCAAATCGACAAAATCCACGATGTATTGGAAAACGGCGACCCTAATCGCGGTGTGTTTAGCTTTAACAAGAACATTTTCGAGCTCTACGAAAAAGGCGTTATCGAATATCAAGATGCTTTGAAATTCGTTACTTCACAAAATGACTTCCGTGTTCGGGTTCGTGCTGAATCTAAACGCAAATTGCCAGAAGAATTGCAATCAGAAGGCGAAATCTTTACCGTTAAATCTGATTCGAAGTTGGAGCACGAGCTTTTGCAACAGCAGCTTAACGATAAGAAAAAACGGGCAGGAAAATAAGAATGTCGCAATATGCGGCGGCGGATCTAGAAGTATTAAAAGGTCTAGATCCCGTCAGAAGACGGCCGGGTATGTATACCGATACTACCCGGCCTAATCATTTAGCGCAGGAAGTTATTGACAATAGCGTTGATGAAGCACTGGCAGGGCACGCAAAGAATATTTCGGTAATTTTGCATTCTGACGGTTCGCTTTCGGTTGAAGATGACGGTCGTGGAATGCCAGTTGATATTCACCCCGAGGAAAAAGTTTCTGGGATTGAATTGATATTGACGCGTTTGCACGCAGGTGGCAAGTTCTCGCATAAAAACTACACATTTTCTGGTGGTTTGCACGGTGTTGGTGTGTCGGTGGTTAATGCTCTATCGACACGGCTGGAAGCGCAAGTTGTTCGTAACGGTAAAACTTATGCGATAACTTGCGAAAACGGTGAAGTAAGTATTCCACTTCGAGAAATTGCGGAAGCTCCAAAGCGTGCGCACGGCACAAAAATCCGTTTTTATCCTGATGCGAAATATTTCGATAGCGTGAATTTTTCCGTGCCGAAGTTGGTGCAATCATTGAAGGCTAAGGCGGTTTTGTGTGCGGGGTTGCATATTTCGTTTTTTAATGAAAACGACGGTGCAAGCGAAGAGTGGCAATATTCTGACGGCTTGTTGGCATATTTAAGCGAACGATTGGGAGATGCAGACTTTTTACCGTCTGAGCTTTACACTCTTTCGCATAAAGATGCCGAGCAAGGCGAAATTGATTTAGCGTTGTGCTGGCTTGCTGAAGATGAGCATCTTGACGAAGCGGTTTTTGAAAGTTATGCGAATTTAATTCCGACTCCAGCGGGCGGCACACACATTAACGGTTTGCGCACTGGTTTGGTTGATGCGGTAAGAAATTATTGTGAATTGCGTCAGCTTTTGCCGCGCGGCTTAAAACTCGCGCCCGATGATGTTTGGGAAGGTTGCCAGTTTGTTTTGTCGGTAAAAGTTCCTGAACCGCAATTTGCCAGCCAAACCAAGGAACGCTTTAGTGCGCGCCAGTGTGCTCCTTGGGTTGCGAGCGTGGTCGGTGCGCAGTTTGAGTTTTATTTGAATGCTAATACCGAGTTTGCGGAAAAATTAGCGGAGTTGGTAATCAATCACGCTCAAAAACGGATGCGAGCTGGAAAGAAAGTCGCACGCAAGAAAATTACGCAAGGTCCAGCCTTACCTGGCAAATTGGCGGATTGTATTAGTCAAGATATTCGTGAGACGGAATTATTTTTGGTGGAAGGGGATTCGGCTGGTGGTTCGGCAAAACAGGCTCGCGACCGTAATACGCAGGCGATTTTGCCTTTACGCGGAAAAATTTTGAATAGCTGGGAGATTGATTCTTCCGAAGTTCTGGCGAGCGATTCAATACACGATATTGCGGTAGCAATCGGTATGGATCCAGGTAGCGATGATTTATCGGGCTTGCGTTACGGCAAAATTTGCATTTTGGCGGATGCTGATTCGGACGGATTGCACATTGCGACATTGATTTGCGCTTTGATGGTGAAGCATTTTCCAGCGGCAGTTAGGGCAGGGCATTTATATGTTGCGATGCCACCGCTTTACCGTATTGATGCGGGTAAGCGGATTGAATATGCGCTTGACGATGCGGAGAGAGAAGCGACTATCCGTAAGATTAAAAAAGACGGCTTTAACGGCAAAATCAATATCACCCGCTTCAAAGGTTTGGGCGAGATGAATCCGCCGCAATTGCGTGAAACCACGATGCATCCTGACACACGCCGTTTGGTGCAGCTGAATTTATCCGATACGATTAGGGTAGATGAAGCCGCTGATGATGCAGAGTTGATTAGTCCTGAAAACCGTATTTTGGATATGCTGCTTGCGAAAAAGCGCAGTTCTGACCGCCGTTTATGGCTAGAAGAAAAAGGTGATATCGCGGAAAGATTGGACTAAATTCTGATGGACGCTATGTTGCTTTTTATCGGCGGAATTTATTGTCTAATTGCGGCATTTTTGAATTTCGATTGGTTTTTCGAACACTATCTTGCTCGACCATTTGTCGTGATATTCAGTAGAAATGGGGCGAGAGTTTTTTATGCTCTGTTATAGTCGTTCCATTTCAAAATAATACTGCGTTAGCTTCGCCTCGCCGTATTCTAGATACTGTCTTCGGCTCGCTGCCTTGTCTTATTTTGAACTGAAACGACTATAGGAATAATTCTGCTTTGTGTGGAATTTAAGCAATTTTTGGTATTTCATTGATTTATATGAAAAAAACACGGTTTTTAATCAATCATAAAAATAAAGCTGACGGAATAGATTTATTACGGAGCTTGGATAATGAGAGCATAAAAGTTGTGTTTTTTGATCCGCAATATCGCGGTGTGCTGGATAAGTTGAAATACGGTAATGAGGGAGTTAGCCGCGGTAAAAATCGTAGTGCTTTACCGCAAATGTCCTTTGAAATTATTGAAAATTTTTTTGCTGAAATCGAGCGAGTTTTATTGCCGAACGGTTATTTATTTTTGTGGGTAGATAAATTTCATTTGGTTGAAGGAGTAAAAAGCTGGTTTGCGAAATTTCCGTCTTTATCGACCGTCGATATGATTACTTGGAACAAGGAAAAGATGGGAATGGGCTACCGAACGCGCCGTATTTGTGAGTATTTAGTTGTAGTGCAAAAAGAGCCGAAATTAGCGAAATCAACTTGGACTTTGCACAATATTTGCGATGTTTGGAGCGAAAAAGTTGCTAAAACTCACCCGCACTCCAAGCCGATAGAATTGCAAAAAACTTTGATTGAAGCGACAACAAATATCGGTGATTTGGTTTGCGACCCAGCAGCTGGCGGCTATTCGGTAATGCAAGCTTGTCAAGAAATGAACAGGAATTTCATTGGTTGTGATATTGAATTCGGGGAAGAATAATGAAAATAGAAACAATGAAAGGACGGCAAGAAAATTCTGGTTACAGTAGAGTTTTTAATGATAAAGAGTTGGGATTTTTATTATCAAAGGTGCAAGCAACGGTTATATCTAACGGTAATGAATTAGAAAAAATTATTCTTTCACAATGTAATGTTATCGAAGAGTTGAATTTTTTTATCGATAGAGTGGCGGAAAATAATATCGAAGATGGAATTTTTGTCTGCGAGAAAAAGGCGATAAAAAATAGTCGCTATGCAATCGGAATAGACCCCGATTTATTGATATTTATCGTTGGAAAGAAAAAAGTATGCAAGGTTATCGAGCTAAAAGACGGTGATAGTTTTGATACTAAAAAGAGTAAAGGTGAAAAAGATAATTTGCAAAAATTTGCTACCGTTTTCGGAGCAAAAATTCCATTCATTACCGAATATTACATTTGCTGTTTCAATCAACTTGATAAAGAGCAAATCAGGCAAGGATTTAAGAATTGTTTTGAACTGGAAAATATTATGACAGGTAAAGAATTATGCGAAATATTGAGAATTGATTATGAAAAGATAATTGCAGATAGAAATAAAGATGCGCAAAGCAATTTAGAATATTTCGTCGAGAATTTGCTGAAAATTCAATCGGTTAGAGAATTGATTGAGGAAAAATTATCGGCTTAAATATAAATATTGATTTATTTTTTAACACTAAAACACGGAAAAGATAAATATGGCAGGTCATAGTAAATGGGCAAATATCAAGCATAAAAAAGCGAAAGAAGATGCTAAACGCGGTAAAGTTTTTACCCGCATCATTCGTGAATTGACGGTTGCGGCGCGGCAAGGCGGTTCTGATGTGAATTCGAATCCGCGTTTGCGTCTTGCGGTTGCCAAAGCTCAAGCGGAAAATATGCCGCGTGATACCGTTGATAGAGCGATAAAACGCGGTGCTGGCGAGCTTGACGGGCAGCAGATGGAAGAGGTTCGTTTCGAAGGTTACGGTCCGTCTGGTGTTGCAATTATTGTCGATTGTCTTACGGATAATAACAATCGCACGGTTGGTGAAGTCCGCCACGCGTTTTCCAAATGCGGTGGCAATATGGGAACAAGCGGTTCGGTTGCGTATCAATTTAAGGAAATCGGAGTTTTATTTTTCGAGAAAGTAGAAAATGAAGATGCCCTGATGGAAGCAGCTTTGGAAGCGGGAGCGGCGGATATCGAATTCTCCGACGGTTCAGCGGAAATTATTACCGAACCGAGTGATTATGCCGCTGTGTATGAAGCTTTAACCGCTGCTGGTTTTACTCCCGACGAAAGTGAAGTAACTTTGCGGGCGGAAAATACATCGCCAGTTTCGAAGGAAGATGCGGAAAAAGTCGAAAAACTTATCGATATGCTAGAAGAATTAGACGATGTGCAAACCGTCGTAACTAATGCAGAATTTCCAGAAGAATAATTTTTTAGACGAAAAATTACTCGCCACTTGCAAAATAAGAAATAAAAAGCTCCATCTTTTGATGGAGTTTTTTATTTCTGGATAAGTAAAAACGGCAGCTGAAACTGCTGTTTATAAATTCAACAATTCAAAAATAAATTAGAAGAATTTTTTGTCAAAGATAATTTCTAATTCTTGTTTTATAGTGCTTTCGCACCAAAGTAATTGAACTATGTTATAATGATTTTTCAGCTAATTTGGAGTATATATTTATGGCTTACGATGTGAAATTTAAGGAAAAAGTGTTAGAAATTTTGGCGCAAAATAACGGTAATGTGCTTA
>JAGBJT010000035.1 GCA_017934275.1 Cardiobacteriaceae bacterium
AACAGCCGCTGTAACAGTAGTAAGTTTTACACCGATAGGGACAATTAAAGACATCAAAGAGGCAGAAGGTTTAGCCGATAAAACTTGGGCAGCAACTGGACTAATTCCAGCAGGAAAAGCAATTCAAAAAGCTGGTCAAGGCGTAAAAGCTATCGGAAGAATGTTTGGCATCGGTAGCAAGGAGAAAAAAGCGGAAAAAGCTGCAAAAAAAACAGCTAAAAAAGATACAAATAAAGCACACAGAGCAAATAATCAGCAATTCGCAAATGAACAACTACTCAATCAACACTTTACTAAACACGGAAAAGAGTAATGCCAAAACACCGTCTGAATATTTAGCAATCGGGCGCGAAGTTATAAAAAATGGGACAGCTGTTCAATATTCTTACAAAAATGAAATCAGAAATGGATATGTGCAATATTTAGGCAATAACTCAAAAAATGGTAATGCTAAATTTATTTTCGTCGGCACAAATAGCAACGGAAATATCACGACTATCCATATCAAATCTGGTAAAGATATGTGGAAAACTCTTAATGGAGATCCAAAAAACAAAACCATATATCCATCAAAAGGAAAATAATATGATTTACAATTGTAAAGTATTAGAGCTAGACAAATTTGATGAATACAGTGGCTTTTTTTATATCAAAGGGTATAAGTTATATTGCTTTATTTCATACTGTAATATTAAATTAACCCCCCTAGAAAATTATCAGGTAGAACTCGATTTAGAATATTTTGACACACCTAAACCAACCTTATCTAATAAACCAGAAGGATTTACTAGATGCAACTCAAATACATTTGAATATGAATTAACTGGATTACTAACAAATGGAAAATTATTACTGCCTCAAATGGAATTTGATTGTCAAGATGTTATTTATGAGTATCCTGATTTTTATGAGAAAAAAGTGTCTTTCATTGTAGATAGAATTAGCATTAGCTTTATCTAACCATAAGAGCAAAAAAAAAAAAAAAAATAAACGGCAAGAGTGTAAAAACTCTTGCCGTTTTTTATTTCCCGCGCATAAATAAGTTTCCGAGTTCTTTTTCCGTCATTTGCACCCAAGTCGGGCGACCGTGATTACATTGTCCCGCGGCGGGAGTTTGTTCTATATCGCGTAAAAGTTGGTTCATTTCGATAAGCGATAACTTGCGGTGCGCGCGGATTGCACGATGGCAAGACATCGTTGCGAGAATTTGATCTTCCAAGCGTTCGATGCTTACGGTATCAGGAAATTGCAGCAACTCCGCGATTGCCGTCGAAATAATCGCAGAGTGATCGGCATTTTTAATAAGCTCTGGAACGGCATCAATAATTAAAACCTGATTTTCCAAGCGGATTTCGTAACCGATTTTGTGAAAAATTTCTCCGTATTCCTGCAAAACCACTGCTTCGCTCTCGCTAATTCCTATCGTTTGCGCAATGAGCAATTTTTGGCTAACTGCCGTTCTACCGCGCAAATTAGCCTTAAATTTTTCATACAAAATCCGCTCGTGTGCTGCGTGCATATCGACAATCACCAAACCTTGTGCGTTTTCTGCCAGCACAAAAATGCCGTGAATTTGCCCCAAAGCGCGCCCCAGCGGCATTGTGTCGTGCTTATTTTCGATTTGTTCGGCAATAATTACTCTATCAAATTCCGCAATATTTTCATCTCTATTAGTTATTTTTTCCTCATCTTCTATATTTTTTTCCTGACTATTTGCTTGCCATTGATAATAAAGTTGTGAGGCATTTACCGCTTTTTTCGATAAATTATTTTGGCTAGAATAAGGTCTATATGAAGCATAATTTATTCCACTTGATGAATTTTTATTAGCATTAAAATTATCGGTAAATACTGATACTTGATTATTACTATCTTCGCGATTATTTTTCGCACTATCCGTATTATTTTCAAGTGAATTATTTTGCTTAATTGCAATCTGATGATGCGGTCGAATATCGCGTAAAGAGCCTTTAATTGCGGCATAAATAAAGTCGTGGCAAAGCCTTGAATCGCGGAAACGAACCTCATATTTTTGCGGATGAGCATTGACATCAACCAACTCTGGCGGAATATCAATCCAAAGTGCGAAAATCGGTTGCCGTCCGTGATAGAGCATATCGAGATAACTTTGTTTTACCGCGTGCGTAATCAATTTATCGCGGATAATTCTGCCGTTAATGTAGCAATATTGCTTATCGGTATTCGCGGAATTAAAAGTCGGAAGACCGATATAACCTGAAATTCTAATTTTTCCTTCTTCCGTATCATTTTCTGCTAAAAGCGGAACTGCCTGCTCTAAAAATTCATTACCAAGAATACAAGATATTCTCTCTTCAAGTGTTTTTCCGCCGAATGTTTTTTGATTATTAAAACTAATAAAAATATTATCTTTCGACAAAGCCAGCCGTTCAACAAACTGTTGAATATGCTGCCGTTCGGTTCTTTCGCTTTTGAGGAATTTTTTCCGTGCGGGCGTGTTGTAAAACAAATCGCGGACTTCTACCGTTGTGCCGACTGGATGCGCGGCAGCGGAAACGCTCAAATCAACAAAAGGCTGAATTTTCCAAGCGTGTTCGGCATTTTCCGTGCGCGAAATCAATGTGGTTTGTGAGACAGATGCAATACTTGGTAATGCTTCACCGCGAAATCCCAAGGTCAGCACTTGCTCCAAATCCTCAAAAGAGCGGATTTTGCTGGTCGCGTGCGTAGAAAAAGCAAGCGGCAAATCTTCCTTATCAATCCCCGAACCGTTATCCCGTATGCGAATCAAGCTACTGCCACCGTTTTCAATTTCCAAAGAAATTTCCGTCGCCCCCGCATCGAGGGAATTTTCCAAGAGTTCTTTCACCACACTTGCTGGTCTTTCAACAACTTCTCCCGCCGTAATTTGATTGATAAGTTCAGGCGGCATTTGAAAAATTTTTGCCATTATTTTTAATCTTTCGTTATAAAAATTACACTATTGATACAAATTAAAGCACCTCTTCTGCCGATTTATCCGCAAAATAAGACGAACGAACCAGCGGAGCAGAAGCCGTATGCCGAAATCCCATTTTCTTACCTGTTGCGGCAATTTCTGCAAATTCTTCGGGACTGTAATATTTTTTAACAGGCAAATGATGTTTTGACGGTGATAAATATTGCCCGACGGTAAGCATATCCACACTATTTGCCCGTAAATCTTCCATCACCGCATAAATTTCTTCTATATCTTCGCCTAATCCAACCATTAAACCAGATTTAGTTATAGTCTTTTTGTGAGCTTTTTCTATGACTTGTTTTTTATAATTATTTAGCAAGGCAAGCGATTTTTGATAATCCGCACCAGGTCGCACTAAAGGATAAAAACGCGGAATTGTCTCCAAATTATGGTTAAACACATCGGGCGCATCGCGGACAAGAATTTCAATTGCCAGCTCTTCACAGCCGCGAAAATCAGGAGTGAGAATTTCAATACTCGTGCGCGGTGCTGATTGACGAATTTCCCGAATACAAGCGGCAAAATGCCCTGCTCCACCGTCAGACAAATCATCACGATCGACAGATGTAATAACAATGTGTGCAAGATGTAAGTCAGCCACCGTTGCAGCAAGATTTTGCGGCTCTTCAACATCAGGCGGCAAGGGGCGACCGTGAGCCACATCACAAAACGGACAACGGCGGGTGCAAATATCGCCCAAAATCATAAAAGAGGCACTGCCAGCGCGAAAACACTCACCTAAATTCGGACAACTTGCCTCCTCGCAAACGCTGTGCAGACGGTGCGAACGCATTATTGCCTTCATATTTTCCACCGCCTCGCCCGCTGGCAATTTTGCCCGTATCCAACTCGGTTTCGGTAACCTTTCGGCATTTAGATTTTGCGAAATTTGCGCCAAACGACGCAATTTTTCAGCCCCCTTTTGCCGTATTTTTACTTTATCTTGATTATTTTTCGAGCTTGAAATATAAATTTGAGGTTTTAGATTAACTTGATCGTGCGGCGGTTTTTTTTCCGCACAAGAGCAATTTTGTTCGCAATTTGCTTGTTTTTCTTCTGACATTTCTGCCTCTGAAATGTGTGCTTTTTTCGTCAAGATTTCAGCAATTTATATAAACCAGAAATTTCCTGTGCAGTCGCAAGCCGCGATTTACCAGGCGAGAGAGCGCGCGGTAGTTCGATATTGGCGAATTTAATCCGCTTCAAACGGCTCACCTGACAGCCGACCGCCTCCCAAAGTCTGCGCACCTCGCGTTTTTTTCCTTCCCGCAATGACACGGAAAAATAACGATTTTGCACATCTTCTTCATCGTCTTCTGTTTGCAGATTTTTAAGCGACACAATCTGCTCAAAGCGCGCCACACCGTCTTCCAGCTCAACGCCAGAGAGCAATTTTTCCAAAGCATTAGCGGTAATTTTTCCCTGCACTCGCACCCAATATTGCCGCTCAATTTCGTTTTTCGGGTGCATCAAATCATTGGCAAGCTCGCCGTTATCGGTAAAAAGCAGAAGACCACTGGTGTTGAAATCAAGTCTACCAATGGCAATCCAGCGTCTGCCGCGCAATTTCGGTAAATTGTCAAACACCGTCGGACGGTTTTCAGGATCGTTACGCGAGCAAATTACGCCCACTGGTTTGTGATAAATCAGAACTTTTGTCGCGTTATTTGTATTTTGACGGTGGCGGAAAATCGGTTTGGAATCAATAGTGATTTTTTCGCGACCCGTTACTTTTTCCCCAATAGTCGCAACTCTTCCCGCAATTTTTATCCGCCCCGCCAGAATTTTTGCCTCAATCTCACGCCGTGAGCCATAGCCTAAATCCGCCAAAAATTTATGCAGACGAACGCCTTCCTCTACCTGTTTTATGTGTTGATTTGTATTGATATTGCGGTTATAGTCGTTCCACTTCAAAATAATAGCGTTCTCTTCGCCTCGCCGTATTTTTATACTGTCTTCGGCTCGCCGCCTTGTCTTATTTTGATTTGAAACGGCTATATTTGTGTTGTTTTTACGGTTATTTGTAGGACTTTTCTTGCGTCTTGCAAACCCACTGAAATTATTACCGCGAGAACTTGAATTTCTAGACATATCGTTAAAATGTTAAGGAAAAAAATAATTATCTAATTTTTAGAAATATGCACGGGATTGATTAGATACATTGCTCTAAGGGAATTAAAGATGCTAAACATCATCTCAATTAAAGTCGCAATATTCATCAAAATCAAAAAGCCAAGAATAATGAAATAATAAAGCGAAATATTCTCAGAAGGGGGTAAAAAACTTTTCGCGCAAAATACCCAAACAACGCAAAAAATAGTATTAACAGTGTAAGCAAAAACATCGGAGGCTATATCCCACATACACACAGCAGGTCGGTTATAAGCAACTGGACGAGTGCTGGTGTACCAAGAAAGCAAAATATAAAGAATTAAAGCCACCAAAATCACAATCACCGCCTGCGAACCACCGTAAGTTTTTGCAGTCCAGAACACCGCTGGAATGGTCAAAATACAAATTAACAAGCTGGGATTTAATATAAACTTCAACCAATGATTTTGCGAATTTCCCGACATATTTTCCACCTTAAAAATGCGTTAAGAGTATAAAAAAACAGCGCATATAACTGCGCTGCTTAATAAGATAAATGATAATTAGAACTCTGATTTTATAGAAGAAACCCAAGAGCCCAATTTTTGCTCCCATTCATTATCAGAGTGAATATCAACTACAAAACCAACAAATTTACCGTTAATCAATGAAAGTGAATTTTCAAATTTATAACCTGGATTTTCATAAGCACCAACCAATTTTGCACCACGAATAACAGGTAAAAATTCCACCAAACCATCGCAGAAAGTATCAGGGTGTTTTTCCAAACCGCCCAAGCCCGCCAAAGCAAGAGTTTTTCCCTTCAAATCAGCTTCCGCCACAACATCTAATTTAGCTTTGAAATCTTGCTGCAATTCACCGTATTTATGAGTTGAAGCCACAAAAATGAGTTTTTCGTGATTGTTCAAAAAATCAACGGTTAATTCCTTTGCGTTCAACAAATCACTATCAAAATTTGCCGCGATTTTTTCCGCAACGGTTTGAGAATCAACATTATTCGTTCCAAAAACGATACCGATATTTGCCATATAAATTTCCTTAATTTGACTGTTAAAAGAGCTTTGAGTTTAGCAAAAATGAAAAGATTCAGGCTCTGCCTGATTTTTCGAGAAAAAATTAAGACGACTTTTTCATCGCCATATTTTTGAGATTGACAATAAAACGCTTCCATTCACGGTCAGGCATTGCGGGAAAATATGAACCGTAAGCACCAGCCTTATTTATCGATTTTGCAATTGATGAATGCCCGTAAATAACCGTCTTATCGCAAATTGAAATATGACCGTTAATAACCACCGCACCGCCAATTACGCAATACGCCCCGATTTTCACCGAACCAGCAATCACCGTGCAACCTGCAATCGCCGTATGCTCTCCAATTTCCACATTGTGAGCAACTTGAATGAGATTGTCGAGCTTGACACCGTCGGAAATAATCGTATCGCCAACCGCACCGCGATCCACCATCGTGCCCGCACCAATTTCCACATCATTACCGATAACTACACCACCGAGCTGCGGAAGCGCAATCCAACGACCGTTTTCAAAACTATTACCAAAACCGCGCTCACCAATCACCGCATTACTCAAAATATTGCAGTTATTGCCGATTTTCGTGCCAGAAAGAATTCTCACTCCCGCACCGATACGGCAGTTTTCCCCGATTTTCACGCCTTTTGCGACATACGCTTGCGGCTCAATTCTCGTATTCGCGCCAATTTCCGCTTCGCTTTCAATTACCACGCCCGCTGCAATTTCCGCATTTGCCGCAATTTTCGCCGTCGGACTGATTATTGCTTTATCCGAAATGCCGTATTGCTCGCGGTTTTTATTTCTTTCCTGTTCAAACACTTCGGTCAAAATCCGCCAAGCAACGCGAGCGTTTTCAACAATAATTTGACTTGCCTTCCATTCCTCTGGCGCAATTTCCTCGCTAGTGATAAGTAGAGCCAAGTTACTATCTTTTAACTGCTCGCGATATTTACCGCCTGCAAAAAAACCAACTGATTTCCCGTCGCCGCGTTCTAATGTTCCAACCGAACTCACAATGCAGTTATCACCGACTAATTTGCCCTGAACTAAATTGGCAATTTCTTCTGCCGTAATTGAAAAAATTGTCATTATTCGTCTTCCTTTTGTTTAACTTTGTTTTGCTTTTGCATAAATCTTTCCACCACCATTTTTGACAAATCCGCCTTTTCAGAAACATAAAGCACGGCGTTATCATTCAAAATGATGTCGAAACCTTTTTCTTTGGCAAGCACAATCACCTCTTCCAAAATCATTTGCTGCAATTTGGCAATTTCCTCGTTGCGACGCAGACTGAAATTTTCCCGATACGCCGTCTCCTTTCTGGCAATTTGCCGCTCTAAATTGATGATTTTTTTCACAGACGCTTCATCATCAGGACTATTTTTTGCCGCTCGTTCTAATTGTTCTAACTCTTTCTGCAAACTCAAAATTTCCTGATTTTCGGCAGCAAATTCAATATTTAAGTTATTCCTAATTTCTTCCAGCGCAGGAATATTCGACATAATTCGACGAAAATTGACAAATCCGACCTGCAAATTGCCGACTTTTTCTGGATTAAGAAACAACGGCGGCATATTTTTTTCTAAATCAGTCAGCTGATTTTCAGACATAACATCTGCATCTACCGATAATTTGTCTTTATTTGTATCAACTTGCACTACTTCTGCCGTATTTTCCACCGAAACCGTCTTTTCACGAGAAATATTGCGCTTTGCATCTTCGGCATAAAGCAAATCAACCGAAACTAAAAAATAAGCGGCGGACAATGCCGCCGCCGTAATTTTGAAAATATTTTTCATCAGAAACTAGATCCAATTGTGAATTGAAAGGACTCTCTTTCGTCGCCTTCTTTGGAATTAAGCGGAACACCGTAACTTAAATTAAGCGGTCCAATCGGTGATAACCAATTGATAAACGCACCGCCTGAATAACGGAAATCTCCCGCGTCAAAATCTCCTGCTCTACTCCAAACATTGCCCGCATCAACAAACAAACCAACGCGGAAGTTATCACTACGCTTATTAAACGAAACTGGCATCATCAATTCCGCACCGCCAGTAACCCGAAAATCACCGCCAGCGTAGTCACCATTCATATATTTCGGACCAACTGAACCGTGTTCATAACCGCGAATTGTGCTGATACCTCCCGCGTAATAACGGCGATAAAACGGCAAACCATCATCACCGCTACTAAAACTATCACCGTAACCAATATCACCGTGCAAGCCCAAGACCAATGAGCCAGTTTTTTCGCTCGAAAAGAAGGTTTTATTCGAATAATCCACACGGTAATATTTTTTATCCACCGCAGGAACTGCTTCCAAACTCAATGAATTGCGCGAGCCTTTGGTTGGTAAATATGCTGAATCGGTTGTATCGCGCACCCAAGAAGCAGTAAGCGGAATTTCTTTGAACTTGTTGCCATTAACATCGATGTAATCTTGAATCTCTTCTGCCACATCGTAGCCAGTCTTAATCTTGATTTGACGGAAACCACCGCCGAAGAATATTTTTTGATATTCAGAAATCGGATAACCGAAAGTAAGCATTATTGAAGCGTTATCCGCCGTCCAATCGGAAAAATCTTCCTTGTCGTATTTTTGCTTACTGAAATTAAGCGCAACCGTCGCCGATACACCGCTATCGGTGAAGTATGGATTAGTAAAACTTAAACCGTAAGAATCTGAACTCGACGACTTACCGAAATTCGCCGCAAAACGATTTCCCGTGCCGAAGAAGTTATCGTCGTTGTATTCCAGCGTAAACATCATTCCGCTGCTATCACCGTAACCGACACCGCCTTGAATATAAGAAGTTGCCCGTTCGGTAACCGTATAAACCAAATCTACTTGATCCGAATGACCTTCCACAGGTCGCAAAGTTTTATCGATATTTTCAATTTGCGGCAAGCGGCGCAATCTCTGCTCTGAACGCTCAATATCCGAAGCCGAATATGGAGCCATTTCCTGCTGACGCATTTCACGGCGCAAAACGCTGTCATAAGACTTGCTATTGCCCGTAAATTCAATCCTGCGCACGGTATAACGCTCACCAGGATTGACAACTAAATTGATAAACACTTGCCGAGTTAAACGGTCAATATCAGGAACAGCTTCCACCTGCGCTTTGGCATAACCTTCATCAGCTAAACGGTTTTGCATATTTTCGATTGCTTCTCGTAATTGTCCGCGGTTGTAAGTATCACCAGCTTTGAGTTTGACGAATTTTTGCAATTCTGCCTCGCTCACAATCGTATTACCTGAAATTTTGTAACCCGTGAAGGTGTAAGGATTACCTTCGGTCATATTTATTGTCAAATAGGCTTCGGTTTTATCGTCATTGAGCGAAGTTTGCACCGAATTGATTTTGAAATCGATAAAACCACGATCTTGATAAAAATCCGCAAGACGGTCGTAATCCGCCTGCATTCTTTCACCGTTAATTTGGCTATTTTTGCTAAACATCGAAAACATTCCCGCTTCCGAAGTGTCAAGCTGTTTGCGCAATTGATCGTCGGAATAAGCGTGGTTACCGACGAAATTTATCGCTTTGATTTTTCCTGTTTTACCTTCTTTGATATCAAAAATCACATTTATCCGACCACGCGGCAGAGTTTCAATTTTGGAATTGATTTCAACTTGGAATTTGCTGGTTGCGTGATATTGCTGATAAAGCTGATTCGTCATTTCTTGCTGCATCGCGGGATTAAACGGCTGTCCTTCCGCAAATCCTGCCTTGCTAAACGCTTCTTTTATCGATGAAGTCGCCAGTCCTGAATTACCTTTGAGCTGAATTTCGTTGATAACGGGAAATTCCGTAACCTGCACTACCAGCGTATTTCCATCGCGAGCAAGTTTGATATCAGAGAATAATTTTGTTGCGAAAAGCTCGGAAACCACTTGCTGACTAGCGTTAGTGTCAAATGTTTGCCCTGTTTTTACGGGTAAATAATTAAAAACCGTTCCCGCAGAAACTCTTTGCAAGCCTTCAACACGAATGTCATCAACCTTAAATTGTTCGGCATAACAAAAAGAAGACCAAAGTGCCAGACAAGCAAGTGAAATACGCTGAATTGGTTTATCAGTTAATTGAGAATGAATACAAGAAACAAGCTTTTGCAACATAAATAACTCTTGATTTATTGAAAAAATTATCGGTAATTAGAAAAGCGCGGGATTATAAAAGCTATCAGGGAAGCAATTTCAATCCAAATCTCCCAAATATCCGCCAGTTTGCCGCGACCAGAGTTTGGCGTAGATACCGTTTTTAGCGAGCAATTCGGCGTGCGTTCCTTCTTCGGCGATTTGACCGCCATCAAGCACAATCAATCTATCCATCGCCGCAATCGTCGAAAGACGGTGCGCAATTGCAATTACGGTTTTGCCGTCCATCAAGCGGTTTAAGCTTTCCTGAATTGCCGCTTCAACTTCACTATCGAGTGCCGATGTTGCTTCGTCCAAAATCAAAATTGGTGCGTCTTTGAGTAAAACTCGGGCGATGGCGATTCTTTGCCGTTGTCCGCCTGATAATTTCACACCGCGCTCACCGACTTGCGCATCTAATCCGACATTGCCCTGCGGATCTGATAAATGTTCGATAAATTCCGCTGCCTCCGATTGTTCGATTGCACGGCGTAATTCTTCTTCTGTCGCATCAGGTTTGCCGTAAAGAATATTGTCGCGGACGCTACGATGCAGAAGCGAAGTATCTTGCGTAACCATCGCAATATGACGGCGCAGCGAATCTTGTTTGAGTTCAGCGATATTTTGACCGTCGATGGTTATTTTTCCGCTTTCCAAATCGTAAAAACGCAGAAGCACATTGACCAAAGTCGATTTTCCCGCGCCACTTCTACCTACCAAACCAATTTTTTCGCCTGGTTTTATCGTCAAATTCAGATTGTTGATAACCGCCAAGCGTTTGATGGCTTTTTCCGCTTCGGGTGTTTTGGAGCGGGAATTGCGCTTGTAAGCAAAGCAGACATTTTCGAATTTAATTTCACCGTCTTTTAGAACTAAATCGCGGGCATCGGCTTTATCTTGCACGGTTTTCGGCAGCGATAGCGTGTTCATACCGTCAATCGTGGTGCCGATTTGCTCGAACATACTGCTGACTTCCCACAAAATCCACTGCGACATACCGTTTAAGCGCATCGCAAGCGCAACCGACATCGCTACAACTCCCACTTCCGCCATATCTCGCGACCACAAAACCACCGCCGTCGCCGTCAAAGTAAAAAGTAAAAAGAAATTCAATGACTGCATACAAACATTCAGCCCCGTAACCAGACGGAATTGCCGATAAACCGTGTCCATAAAGTCATTCATCGAATCACGGGCATAATCGCTCTCACGCTTGGTATGGGCAAAAAGTTTGACGGTAGATATATTGGTATAAGCATCGGTAATGCGCCCTGTCATCGTCGAACGGGCATTAGCTTGCTCCTGCGAAACCTTCTTCAATTTCGGCACAAAATAAATCTGTAAGTAGCAATAAAGCAGAAACCAAATAATCACGGGAATAAGCAGCACAGCACTTACCGAGCCAATCAACACAAACATCGAAACTAAATAAACCGCGATATAAACAAATAAATCCACGCTTTTAGTTATCAACTCACGGATTGCCAAAGCGGTTTGCATCACCTTCGCCGCAATTCTTCCCGCAAATTCATCTTGATAAAACGCCAAACTTTGGGTTAGCAAATGCGAATGCGCCCGCCAGCGAATCGACATCGGAAAATTCCCCATCAGACACTGATTGCGAAGTAGCGATGATCCCGCATTGGCAAGCGGTAAGAATATGAGTAAAACCGCGGTCATCAGGAGAAGCCGCCATTTGTTATCCGCAAAAAAACTCTCGCGATGAGCCGAGGAAAGCATCGTTACGATTTCATTCAAAAAGCCAAAAATTGATACTTCCAACACCGAACGAAATAAAGAGAAAATTGCCAAGAGCAGCAGCGGCAAACCAAATCCCCGACTGTAATAACGGCAAAAAGCCCAGAGCGTTTTCGGCGGCTCTTCGTTGTGATAAACAGGAAAAGCTTGCGTCAAGCTTTCGAAAAAGTTCAAAAATTTATTTATCTGTTTTTTCATAGATTTTTTTCTGAAATTACATAAAAAAAGCGGCAATACCGCCAAACAAAGCCAAATTCTAAATTGCCAAATCAAGCAAATTCCCGAACAAACTGTGCGCAAAATCGGAATAAATCAGCGGTTTTTTTTCAAACATTCTTTTTTCAAAGTCCCTATCAGAGGCGCATTTCACAAAGTCTTGTTGCAAAAAAACTACATAAAAAAGGCTTTTTGTAGTTTTTACGCCGAAAGAAAAAGCTGGCAGTTGCTTTACAAAAGCGTTTTAGTTTTACAATCACTTTTGTCCGTAAAAAATTGGATAAAGGGTTTGCCGCCATTTGAAGGCGGTATTTATTTCACTCTCAATAATCAAAATTAGGAGTAACGAAATGAAAAAATCTTGTTTATCACTTGCAGTTTGTGCAATGTTTACAACTGCTGCTATTAGTCCAATGATTGCTAGTGCTGACAATAACACTCGTTTAGCAAATGCGGTTATTGCTGGTGCAATCGTTTATTTCAGTCAAAACGACGGTTACTACTACGACGAAAACTACAACCGCTTACCGCACGGTTACAAGCCTCCAAAGCATTACAAAGTAAATCGCGTGCAGGATATGCGTATACATCGTCGTAATCACCCGTTGCCACCGCCAGCACATAACGGCAAACATAATCCGCCGCCACCGCCAGCACGACAAGGAGCAAATCCTCCTCCACCAGCACAGCGCGGAGCGAATCCACCACCTCCGCCAAAACAAGGAATTAATCCGCCACCGAAAGGAGTAAATCCACCGCCTACGCAGTTCAAAGGAAATGGAAATCCACCTCCGCCTGCTAACGGTAATCCACCACCACCGCCTAGACATTAAATAAAGGCATATCAGAACAAATTTGAAATTTAAGGAAAAAAACAATGAAAAAAACTGTTTTAACACTTGCACTTGCAGCAATCGGATTTGCCGCTACTGCAACTTTCACTGCTTTACCGAGCGAAGCGAATCCAGCCGCAAAGGGCACGATTGTTTATTTGGAACTCAAAACTGGTCGTTATTACAACGCGAGTTATCAACCTTTACCAAAAGGCTACAAACCGAACAAATTCACTCGCGTAAAACGGGTAAATAACATCAAACCGTTGCGCCAACAAGCTCACATCAAGCAAGCAAATAGCAAGCAAAAACCTAAGCCAAAACCGCAGGCGCACGAAAACGAAAATCCGCCAAATCCACCGCAAGCATCGGTTCGTATGCACGGCTTTTAATCGGATTTTCTGGAATTTACTAGCAGTCTTCGTATCAGGAGATATTTATGAAAAAGATGATTTTGAGTATTGCAATTGCTGCCGTAAGTATGACAACACTATCAGCTTTAACGGCACAAGAAGCGCAGGCGAAGAAATTTCACCGTCATCAAGTGGTGTATTTCAATCCGCGAACTGGTCGGTATTACGACAATCATCACAATCCATTGCCGCCTTTTTACCGTCCTAACAAATACACCACGGTAAAAAGAATTGGACCGCGCCCTGTTAAACACGGCAAAAAATATGTCGCGAAAAAACCAGCACCGCAAAGCAAAGGTAAATATCAGGGCGGCAATTCAGTGCCAAATCCGCCGCGTGCTTCCGTAAAAATGTATGAAGGTCCTATCCAACGGCGTTAAAAACTTTTTCCTCCAACTTCTTGAATATTTAAGGAGAAAACTATGAAAAAGACTGTATCTATGCTCCTAGCAGCTGGCTTGATGTTCGGCACAACCGCGGGAAATAATCCCGCTGGCAATGCTTATGCCGACAGCGAAACCGCCGCAATTTTGATTGCAACTGCGGCTGCTGGTTTGATTTATTTGAGCTTGTCGGACGGTTATTACTACGACGAGTATTACAACCGTATGCCGTATGGCTGGACACCACCGCATCATTACCGTGTGCAGCGGATTGATGATATGCGTCGCTGGCGTAAAAATCATCCGCCTCCGCCACCACCGCGTCATCACGCAGCTCCGCCGCCGCGCAATTTCTCTCCGCATCCGCAGCTGCCACGCCACAACGCACCGCCGCCGCCAAGAGGTTTTGCGCCAAATCAAGCACCGCGTCATAACCCGCCGCCACCTGCTAATCACGGCAGAATGGCATCAGGACACACGATGTCAGCACCGAGACCGTCGATGGCACAGCCACGACCAAGTATGGGAAACGGTGCGCAGAGATTTCAAGAACAACATCGAAATCCGCCGCCACCACCGCCTCGGCATCACTGATTAACTATAAAAATGCTTTGTGGAGCAATTCCACAAGGCATCTAGATTGAAAAGGAAGTTTTTATGAACACAAAAATGAAATATTTCGCGGTATCCGCTTTACTCTCCGCCAGTATCGGTATTGCCAGCGCGCAAGGTTTTCCACCACATCAAGACGGTTTTAATTCGCGTCCGCCGCAACATCGCCCTACTCCACCGCGACATCAAGCACCGCCTCCGCGTCAATACGCACCGCAAGGACATCGCCCGCCTGCTCCGCAAAGAGGTTTTGTGCCGCAAGGACATCGTCCGCCACAACCGCAGCATCGCCCTGCTCCACCGCGTCAGCAATACGCTCCGCAACATCGAGGATTTGTGCCGCAATCTCCACGGAATCATTTTGGTGGTCCGCAAGGAAATCGTCCGCAACAACATCAACAAGCACCACAACCGCAAAGAGGCTTTTTCGGACAACCAAACAACCCTCCGCAAGGTAATTTCGGCAATCAAGGCAACCGTCCGCAAGGTAATTTCGGCAATCAAGGCAACCGTCCGCAGGGTAATTTCGGCAATCAGGGCAACCGTCCGCAAGGCAACTTCGGAAATCAGGGCAACCGTCCGCAAGGCAATTTCGGAAATCAGGGCAACCGTCCGCAAGGCAACTTCGGAAATCAGGGTAACCGTCCGCAAGGCAACTTCGGAAATCAGGGTAACCGTCCGCAGGGTAATTTCGGACAGCAACAAAATCAGCAAAACGAGGGAAATTCAAATCAAACACAACTACCCAGTAATTTCGGCAACCGCGAACGCAATCACTAATCAAATGCTCTGACGCAATTGCTACTTAATTGTTTGTAACTTGTCCTTCTAAAACTTTCCGCTCTATTAAGAGCGGATTTTTTTATTTCCAATTCCTCTAATTACCGCCCAAAAACTGCTATTTCACATCTTGACAAAAAAAAAAAAACAGCTAATCTAATCAGCACTGAAATACTTCAGTGCAGCAAGTTTCCTTATTTTTCCTAGCAACACTTAAATCCAAAGGAATTAAAAATGAACACAAAAGTTAAATATTTCACGGTCTCAACAATCATTTGCGCAAGCATTGCTCTCGCAAATGCACAAGGCTTCCCACCACCACAGGATAGACCTGGACACGCTCCAGCTCCGCATCACGGCGCACCGCAACATCGTCCAGCTCCGCACGGCGGTCCAGCTCACGCTCCACAGCATCGTCCAGCTCCGCACGGAGGTCCAGCTCACGCACCGCAACATCGTCCAGCTCCGCACGGTGGTCCAGCTCACGCTCCACAACATCGTCCAGCTCCGCACGGCGGTCCAGCTCACGCTCCACAACATCGTCCAGCTCCGCACGGCGGTCCTCGTCCTGAACCGCGTTGGTAATTTGCAACATTCCATAAAAAACAAAAATACGGTTTGTAATCTGTCCTTCTAAACTCTTTCCGCCTTATACGGGGCGGATTTTTTTATTTATTCAGCAATACCCGTATCATTGCCAATTTTTTTACGAGCCGCATATGACTCCCGACATCGATTTACACAGCCAATCTCTTCCCGTTATTTCTCTTTCCCTTGCCGACAAAGATCTCGAAAAATTAGGTCTTGCCCTGCTCGCCAAACAAGCTGCCAGTCCCTCTTCCATTTTGCAAAATTGGCCAATCGTCGCCGATTTAAGCGCACTCACAATGATTGACAGTAAATGGTTAATTGATTTGCGGCAATGCTTTGAGCGACATTCTTTGCATTTAATCGGAGTGAGCGGTTGTGATTGTGATAGCAAATACATCAACAAAGCTGGTTTGATGGATATTGTTTTTTCACCTGGACACCGTAAAACCGTTATTCCAAATCTAGATATGCCCGCGGTTAGCGCAATTGAAAAAACATCAGAAGAAAAAGAAGCCGACAACGAAGAAAAAATCCTCGCTGCTATACCGCGTAAGGAATGTTTAGCTAATAACAAAATTTTTAACGGCAATGTCCGTTCAGGGCAGCAAATTTCATCAGACGGCGATTTAACCATCATCGGAACGGTAAGTGCTGGAGCTGAAATAATCGCTGACGGTAATATTTATGTATTAGGAACTCTGCGCGGCAGAGCTTTTGCGGGCAACTCGGGCGAATTAACCGCACATATTTTTGCTACCGAATTTGCCTGCGAGTTAGTATCAATCGCAGGGAATTATCAAACTATGGAACAACTTGAAGCACATCGCGGTAGAAAAAATTGTTTAGTTAGCTTGAATAAAGATGAAACAATGCAATTTACCAAAATATAATTTACGATAAATTAACGGTAAATTTACCGCAAAGATATATAAAAAATTACCGCATCAGCTAATATTTTTATCATTGAAACCCATAATTTTTACATTCAACTTAAAACTTTTTGCAATTAGAGAGAAAAATAAATGAGCAAAATAATCGTTGTAACCTCTGGAAAAGGCGGAGTTGGCAAAACCACCACCGCTGCAAGCGTCGCTACTGGTCTAGCACAAAAAGGACACAAAACCGCGGTCATCGATTTCGATGTCGGTTTGCGTAATCTTGATTTAATAATGGGAGTTGAAAGAAGAGTTGTTTATGACTTTATCAATGTCATAAACGGTGAAGCAAAATTAAGTCAAGCTTTAATTAAAGATAAAAATATCGAAAATCTTTCTATTCTTCCCGCATCACAAACTCGCGATAAAGATGCTTTAAGCAAAGAGGGGGTAGAAAAAGTGCTCGAAGAGCTCAAAAAAATGGACTTCGAATACATCATCTGCGACTCACCCGCTGGCATCGAACACGGTGCTTTGATGGCTCTCTATTTTGCCGATGAAGCAATCATCACCACCAATCCCGAAGTTTCCTCCGTGCGCGATAGCGACCGCATTTTGGGGATTTTGTCGAGCAAATCCCGCCGTGCAGAATTAGAACAAGAACCCGTAAAAGAACATCTCGTTATCACTAGATATAACCCGCAAAGAGTAGCAAATGGTGAAATGCTCTCCGTGCAAGATGTTATCGATATTTTGTCCATCAAACTACTCGGCGTAATTCCCGAAGATCAAAGCGTTTTAACCGCATCAAATCAGGGAGAACCCGTAATTTTGCTAGAAGAAAGCATTGCGGGACAAGCATACAGCGATTTAGTCGGAAGAATGCTCGGCAAGGATATCGAGCACCGCTTTTTAGAAGTGAAAAAGAAAAATATTTTCGGTCGTTTATTTGGAGCTTAATTATGTTTGGTTTATTCAAAAATAAAACTAACCGCGCAAATGCAAAACTTGCCAAAGAACGATTACTAATTACCGTTGCGCATCAAAGAGCCGACCGTATCTCAACCACAACCGACGAACCACCGTATATGCGCAAGTTGAAAGTAGAAATATTAGAAGTCGTTCGGAAATATATTCCAGTTGATTGGGAAAATATTGAAACTAATATAAATCGCGATGACAGTGGTGATATTTTGGCGTTAAACATCATTTTGCCTAAGGCAGATGGGGAATATTTAACACCAGACAGTGAAGATTTTGATAGCAAAGTGGAGAAACTCTCCCGCATCATTAAAAAATTGCAAGCCTCAAAAGAAAATGGCGGCAATTTCGATATTTATGCCGCTGCCGAAGAGCTTTTTACCGCCAACTCCGCAAATAAAGGAGAACAATAATGGACTCTGGCAGCACAATTATGACGGCGATTTCATTAGCGGGATTTGTCGTTTTTATCCTTTATATGCAAAACAAACGCGGCGGAATAAAACAGCTATTCGAACAAAGCAAAAATGCTCCACAACATTGGGAAACTTTTGGCGTTATAGTTTTAATGATTGTGTTATTTGTGTGGTTTTTAGCGAAGCTGTAAATTGAGTTTTTGTTTTCATTCAATCTTTATCGTAACCACTGCTTGTTCTTGATTTTTATAAATACAACCGCCGTTTTATGCGGCGGATTTTTTGTGCGTGCCGCACGGGCTATCCGATTTTCTTCGATTTAATTTCAGTTGCTTGCACCGTTTCTCGTTAATTCCGCCCTATTCCGTCATTTTGAGCCGCAGGTGAAAAATCCCGTTCAACTATCATTTTTCGCGTCAGGTGAAAAATCCCGCAGCGACCGTCATTTTGAGCAAAGCGAAAAATCCAGTTCAACCGTCATTTTGAGAGTCAAGCGAAAAATCCCCTGCAACCGTCATTTTGAACCGTGAAGCGAAAAATCTCTGCCGTTTTTTCTCTTGACAAATTATTATGAACTTTTATAATCACCCTGCTTTATTCCTAAAGCGTAATTTTTAATTTATTACAGGAAACTTATATGAGAAATTTATTGACAAATTCGTCGAAAGATGGTATGATAAGCCATCGGATGGCTGGGGTAGTATCGGCTCAACGGCTCAACGGCTCAACGGCTCAACGGCTCAACGGCAAGATGGCAAAATCAAAATCATAACAGATAGGAATTATTCTAGCTACGGTAAAAAAAATTCTTATTTCAACACAAAACTTTTCAAATCAATCTCTCTAATTCTTATGACTGCATCACTTTCAGCTTGCGGAACTATTACAGGTCTCCCGTCCCACGGCGGCGGGAAGCGGTTTACGATAGAGCAAGAATTGATTGCAAGTTCTGCTCGAAAAGCAGTTAAGAGTATGGATTTATCGGCATTAGAGGGTCGAAAAGTTGCCTTATATATATCCGTAATTGGTGATCAAGGTAGCGGAAATTTCACTGGCGGTCGCTATTCAATAACTAATTTAATT
>JAGBJT010000036.1 GCA_017934275.1 Cardiobacteriaceae bacterium
AGTTTTGGAACAATTAAATTCTTTGGCAAGCTCACGCAAATATTTATCTGGATGTTTATCAACATACTCTTTTAGCTTTTCTGGGTTTATTTTTTCCACTCTTTTACCGCCACTCTTATGTATTAAACTTTCACCTCTTGCGGCAGTTTCTTTCCATCGAACAACGGTTCGGTAGTTTAAATTTAATAATTTGCTGGTTTTAAGCACATTACCGTTATTTTGCGCCAAAATTTCTAACACTTTTTCCTTAAATTTCACATCGTATGCCATAAATATATACTCCAAATTAACTGAAAAAATTATTGTAACATATTTTGTTGCTTTGATGTGGAATGACTATATCATTCACACGCCAACGGCTGTTTTTAACGGTTTTGTTCTTATCTGCTGTAACTACTTTTTTGCTATCTAATGCATCAATATAATTGCCATTGAGATTGTTTGGCACAGAAAGTTCTTCGCCTGTTAGCCACTCATACAAAAACGCTGCACGGCGTGCATATTGCCCTGTTGGCTCTTGATTTATCCAGTTTTGAACAAAACCACCGCCAATAGTTGTAAATAATTGATACAAAAAGAATAAATCAGGAATTTCATTGCGTAAATAAAATGCTAAATGTGCTTGCGGTGTATCATCAGGACGATTGGTGGCTTGATAAAATTCATATCTTTGCTTTCGTTTTTCATCGAACACAGTCTTACGCCGAGAACCTATACCACTTTCCACAGACAAAATCACGCTTTCTTCCAAACCAGCAAAGCGTTTCAACCATAATCCACCAATTGGATTTTGAATATTGTTGTTCATTTTTATCTGTAAAAAATCATTTAAAACAAGCAAATTGTAACAAAAAACAATTTTATGCGCATAAAAATGATTATATTTCGATTGTTTTGCATTGAAGTAATTATTCCGATATGTTCAGATGTCTGACAGGTTTTTATTCGCCGTTCTAATTCTTTCTGTATTAAAAATTTGCATTAAAAAAGCAACCTGAAAAGGTTGCCTAAAAAACTATCGTTCTGTACCAATTGGAGAACTGAATTCATAAGTATTTTTAGCTGTTTTTTCTGCTAGCAATCTAGCTTTTTTTAATGGTTCTAGGTTATCTATTTTTTGATGAAAGAAAAACAAATCTGCTAATTTTGCTTTTACTTCGTGATAGATTTCATCCAATAGTTCTGAATTTGAGATTTTTTTACCTCTGTCATCTGTAAGATGATCTTCGTAACTTCTACTAAACACACCTGATACACAATCAATAAATGCTCGTGTATTGCAATAAACTGATGTCGTAGCCTCTTCATCCATATAGTTCTTGCAATAGTGAAGTAATCCTTTTAGAATTGCTTGATAATCAGAGCAACCGAGGAATGCTTCTGAATGCTGAATAATTTCTTTATCTTTGAAAAACACATAACCATAGCATCCGTGCATATTAGTTATTGATTTAGCTTGATAACCTACTAAAAACAGTTTATCTAGTTTTTGTTCGCTCATTATTCAGTGACCTCTATACACATAGTTTTATTATTAGCAAAGTAATATCTTGTCATACTTCCGAACCAATATCAGGTTTTATTCAAAATCACTCGACAAATCCAAACCCGTTAAGCGTTCGATTGATAAACGGTAATTCTGTTTGAAAAAATCCGTATACAACGAATAATCGCCTGTTTCATAATAATGAATTAAGGCGTTTTTATATTCGGTAATCAGCGTATCGCTAAAAAATAGCGGTAAAACATCATTTTTAACTAATGCGGCTGTTTGCAAAAGGCGTGCGGTGCGTTTATTGCCGTCCCTAAAATATTGCAAATACGCTGTATTGCAATGCAGATAAATCGCCTGTTCAAATGTATTTTCATATTGCTCAGCAGTTTGCAAAATGAATTTCTGTTCAGTTTTTAATCGTTCAGGCTCAGCAATTGGTGAATATTGCGTACCGCCAATCAATACGCCACTTGTCCGCACAATGCCTTGTTCAAAAGATGGCAATAAGTCTTTCATCAGCGTTTTGTGTAAATCAGCAACAAAATCAGAGTCAAACACGGTGTTTTTATCGACTGCTATTACCGAAAAAAACGCATTACGCAAATTCATCAGCATAATAGCGTCTGAATACAATTTACCGCCTGCGGTATATCCTAACCGCAACAGATTATCCGTATCTAATCGGCTATAAGTATTGCCCTCGATTTTGGCAGATGTATAAACAAAATCCACAACCGCCTCCTCGAAATTACGGCGGTCGGATTTGAATGTATCTAACGAATAATATTGAGATAATTCAAATAATTGCGTTTTATCTTCTTCGCTTAAAATCGGTCGATAGGCGGTAAATTGTGGGGTGTATTTCATTGTGTTTCCCTGTTATTTCATGCTGAGTAGATTAAAGTTTCAAGTGCAACATATAGTCGTTTCAGTTCAAAATTAAGACAAGGCAGCGAGCTTAAAGACTGTATCTAGAATACGGCGAGGTGAAGAGAACGCTATTATTTTGAAATGGAACGACTATAACTACATCATTACAATTTTTATCAATAATAAGCTCTGCTTATTTATCTACAATAAACTCTGAAAAATGTCTATCAATTATTCTTATTAGGTTGTATTTTAAGCCGCGGATTTTTCTTGGATTTAAGTGATTTTTGGTTTTTATTTCCCGTTCAATTTCTATATTACTAGGATTTTCACCGTAATTCTGACGGATTAAATCACTGAAATATAAGGAAATCTCCTTTTGCGGTAGAAGAAGACACCAAATATCTGTGAGTGTTGGAGTATCTTTTTGAATAGAAAGCAAGTTTTCCGCCGCTTGACGATCAAGAATATAGGCGTGTGCGTTATATATTCTCTCCAAGCTATAACGGGAAATTTGATAAAAATTATCAGCAATTTTTTTACCCCAAGCCTTGGGATCCCCCCCCCCTAGAAGAATCATTGCATTTTTTGGAATTTTATCCGTCAGGGAAAAAGCTTTTTCGATAATTTCATCGCCGCCGATAATATCGTCTTCCAAAATTAAGCAATACTGTGCATCTGTTTGCAAAAATTCTTCATAAGCTTTTATATGCGATAAAGTGCAACCTAATTCATTCGGGCTAATTAACACATTATATTTCGCAAGAGAACCTGAAAGATACTTAAAATATTCCTGAATATTTATTTTATTACCTTCAACTGCATCAATAATTTTGAATTCATTGTAAGAATTAAATTGCTCTTTCAGCTGTTTTCTACGCTCTTCATCTTTGGTAAGAGATATAACAAAAACGGGGTATTTCATTTTATTTACTCCTAATAGCTATTTTTGATACAAAATTCATCTCTTTTGCTTTATTTATTACTCTGTCGAACCACTCGATGTTCTTTTGAATATAAATATTATTTTCCCGCTTTTCGGCAATTTTTTCTAAATTAGCAAATTTCTGCTGCTGTTCATTTGCGATAACTTGACTATTGTCATAAAAATAGAGCACATCAGCGATTGGAATGATTTTTACCAAATTATCAAAGCTTTGTACGAATCTTCTTTCAATAGTTTTTTCCTCTATATCGTGTCCTTTTTTTGCCACTCGAATTGCCACTCTTTGCTTTGCTAATTCTACACTGTTTAACCCTACATAGAACACTGTTATATGGTAATTATACATTTTTGCTTTTTCGATAAATTTAACAATCGAATGACCGCTTAATGTGGTTTCGATGTTAAAATCTATTCCTTTCTGTAAATAAGAATTGCGCAGTTTAATTGCCAATCTTCCTGCGCGATTTTGGTCTATTGGATTATTCCAATCGCCAAATTCGCGCACAATTTCATCTGAATTTATTCTTGCACCGTAAAAATCATCATCTTCTAATTGATTGATATAAAAAGTTGATTTTCCAGCACCATTTACGCCTGCAAAAATGTATAAATTCTTCATTTTTAGCCTTAAATTATTTCTAGTAATTTATCAATATGCTCATCTAAACTCGGATTATAAGAAATGCACTCTTTGTGATTTTTTATTGCGGTTTTATTTTCTGCTTTCATTTTATCGGCTAATAATAATTTTTCTTGCAAATCTTTAAGATTATTGGGCTTAAAAAATAAATTGTCGGTATTTTTAATCACTTCTACACAACCGCAATTATCAGCAAAAATAATTTTTCGACCGCACAAAATACTTTCAACTCCAACTAATCCGAACGGTTCATATTTTGAGGCAAGAATTGTAAAATCAGTTGCATTATAAAGTTCGGTCATATTATTAACTAAACCTAAATTGATAATTAAATCGTCTTCATATTTATGTTTGCCGCAGAGAGCAATTTTTATCGGAAATTTAAGCTCGTTTTGAATATTTCTAATTGCTTGAATAATTAAGAATAATCCTTTTCTTTCGTGATCTCCTGATGGAAAAAGCAAGATATTTTCATTTTCCTTAAATCCGAATTTTTGCCGTAAATTTAACCGTTCATTTTTTGATAAAGGGTAGAATTTTTCCATATCAACAGGTGGATAAATTGTAATAATTTTTTCGGCATCGATTTGATAAAACTTCTGTAATTCTTTTTTCATCAATTCTGAATGTGTAACAATTTTTTTCGCGGTTTTATAAGCAGAAAATCCGCGTTTTACCGTAAATTTATCTTTTAAGCTAGCTTTTTTCTGCATTGCTGATAAAAAACCAAGATGATTTCCACCGCAAATTAAAATATCGGCATTGTCAATTAAACTTGTGGCAATAATTTTATAACCGTTCGGTATATTTTTTTGCACTCTTCGGTTAAAAATGGCATATCTAAATTGTGCAATTGGAAATTGTCTGAATACTTGAACAGGGCATATTTCGGAATATTCCTGTGAAGTTTTCATCGTAAGCACTTGTGTTGTAATTCTGCGCGATAAAAATCCCTGCACCAAATCGAAAACATATCGTTCCATTCCGCCAGAGAGCTGAAATTTATCCGTTGCAATGCAAATATTCATTATTTATTCCCAATCAGAAATATTTACAGCTATACCTGCAAATATTTTTCCTTTCCTTCTGCCCAGCGGTTAAGCAAAATTTGGCAGAAATTTTCCTCATTTTTCTTCCAATCGCAAACAAGATTTTCGGCTTTTTCGACTAATTCGCGGTCTTCGACTAAATCCGCGACCAGAAATCCTGCTTCGCCCGTTTGTTGAGTTCCGAGCAGTTCGCCAGCACCGCGGATATTCAAATCTTCTTCTGCAATCAAAAAACCGTCATTTGTCTTACGCATAATTTCTAAGCGGCGGCGCGCGGTTTTGCCGAGCACCTGATACATTAAAACGCAATCCGATTGCCGAGTTCCGCGACCGACCCGACCGCGTAGTTGATGCAGTTGCGACAGCCCAAAGCGTTCAGAATTTTCGATAATCATTAAAGAAGCATTCGGCACATCAACACCGACTTCGATAACCGTTGTCGCGACTAGTAAATCGATATTGCCCGTGGCGAATTCTTCCATAATTTCCCGCCGCCGCGCGCTTTCAATCCGCCCGTGAATAAGCGCGATACGAATTCCTGCAAGTTGCTCTTGTAGATATACATAAATTGTTTCCGCGTTTTCGCATTCCAGCACTTCGCTTTCTTCGATTAACGGGCAGACCCAATAAACCTGCGCGCCGGTGGCAACTTGTGCCTTAATTCTTTCGAGCAAAATTTCCCGTTTATCGCTAGAAATAACCGTTGTTCGCACGGGAGTTCTGCCAGCGGGAAGTTCATCGATGATGGAAGTATCAAGTTCGCCGTAATTACTCATCGCCAAAGTGCGCGGTATCGGTGTGGCGGTTAAAACTAGCTGATGCACCGCCGTTCCCTGATTAGATTTTTCTTGTAATTTCAACCTTTGCCCGACCCCGAAACGGTGTTGCTCGTCGATAACAATCAAGGCGAGATTGTGATATTCCACCGCAGTTTGAAATACCGCGTGCGTGCCGATGATTATTTGTGCCGTTCCATCTTTGATTTTGCCGAGGATTTCCCGTTTTTCTTTGGCGGTTTTTTTACTAATTAGTAAGACAATTTCTATACCAAGTCCAGCGGTATAACGACGCAAGTTTGCATCGTGCTGTTCGGCAAGAAGTTCCGTGGGAGCCATAAAAACCGCTTGCAAGCCAGCATCAACCGCGGCAAGACAAGCAAAAAGCGCAATCATCGTTTTACCTGAACCAACATCACCTTGCACCAAACGCAACATCGGAATATTTTTTGCCAAATCCGCGGCAATTTCACGGCGCACTCTCTCTTGCGCATTAGTGAGTGAAAACGGTAAAGTCGCCAAAAATTCACGAGTTTTTTCACCGTCGGAGGGCAGGGCAGGTGCGGGAAAACTTTGTAAATATGAACGAGCGTCCAACATTGCAAGACGATGTGCGGCAAGTTCTTCCAAAGCAAGACGATTGCGGGCGAGTGTAATTTCCCTTTTACCGTCATTCAAAGTTGGACGATGCAAAACATTTAAGGCTTGTTCCAGCGAAAAATAACCGAGATTTGTCAAGGCATCTTGTGTATTTTTTTCGAAATAATTCGCCATATTTTTCAAAATCGCGGAAATCGCCGCTCGCCATTCTTGTTGCGGCAGAGTTTTTACCGTCGGATAAATTGCGCTTAAATTTGTTGATATTTCAGGAATTTCACCGTCTGCAAGCCAAGTCGTTTCAGGATGAGAAATAACAAAATTACCGTAAGGAGAAAGTTGCGCTTTACCGTAAAAAATACCGCGCCGTCCGATTTTGTATTGCTCTGTCTGATTTTTATAAAAATTAAAAAAAGCCAATTTGCAAACATCGCCCGCATCATCGGCAATTTCGACATTCAAAACACGGCGTTTGCCCTGCACAATCGAACTTTTTAATACTTTTGCACAAACTTGTGCGACTTCTCCGTGTTGCAAAGCGGCAATTGGAGTTAAACGACAACGGTTTTCATAGCGGCTCGGTAAATGAGTAAGTAAATCACGCACGGTCAAAATACGGATTTTTGCCAAAGCATTTACCGCACGAGTGGAAATAATTTGCGGTAAATCTTTGAGTAATGTCGAAAAATCTATATCTTTTTGCATTTTTATCCGCTATCTTGACTTGAAAAATTTCTTTTAGTTAAGAATAAAACTGCCGAAAATCAGCAGTTTTATTGTCTTTTATTATTACTAATAATTTATTACAAAGCGATAATTGCTTCCGCTTCCACTGTCGCACCTTTCGGTAAAGCGCAAACCTGAACCGCACTACGAGCTGGATACGGTTCGGCAAAAAACTGCGCCATCACCGCATTAAATTCCGCAAAATTGTTCAAATCGGTAAGAAAAACATTAAGCTTGACGATATTGCTTAAATCACCGCCAGCCGCTTTGCAAACTGCGGTTAAATTTTTGAAAACTTGTTCGGCAGAGGCTTGAAAACTATCTTGCACCAATTCTCCCGTTTCAGGATTGAGAGGAATTTGACCTGATGCAAAAATCAAATTACCGACTTTAATTGCTTGTGAATAAGTTCCCACCGCTTTGGGGGCATTTTCGGTATGAATAACTTCTTTTTGAAACATTTTAATTTCCTTGAAAAATAAATAACAATAAATATTTAACTAAACGGTTTAATTGCTAAAAAGCTCCGCTATTCTAGCTAATTTTTTCTACTCTTTTAATGCTTCTTTTAACTCCTTCGAATTTCTAATCAATATCTTTGCCGCTGTTTTTAGAGCATAAATATCATCTTGCGGTAAATAAAAAGAAGTGCTGATATTTAACACTCTTTCCCGTAATTTTTCATCATTCAAATCCGCCAAACTAATGCTGACAAAATGCAGCGGAATGTCATTATTTTGATTCCAACTGTGAGTCAATTCACGAAAACGCCGCACCGTATTTTGACTGTTACGGTCAATCGGCACATTTATCACACTATTTGCCACCGCCGTCCAGCTCGGAATATTCGCCGATTGGTCAAAATCCGAATTCATCTTATTTTGTGCATTAACACTAATCACAATAATCCGTTTATATCGATGCACAAGATTGTTATTTACTAATTCCTTTCCGAGCAAATCATAAAGTTCAATTATTCCCAAAAGCCCTAAATTATCGGCAATTCCACCGTCGATTAAATGTAAATACGGATGTTTTTGGCTATTGCTTAAAGCTTCTAATGCCTGCTTGGCTTCCTGTTGAGTTATAACTTGTTCATTATTATTAACTAAACTATTTTGCCGTGTATTACTAAAAATATCCGAATTTGCTAAATGCTGTTGCTTTGCATATAAAAATCCGCAATTGCCACCGTTATTGTTCAAAGTAAGCGGTGCAAAAACCAAGGGCACCGCACTTGATGCCGCAACCGCACGGGAAATTTCCATCTGATCTAAATCAAGACAAAGCGCGTCAAAAAAATCCTGAATGAAATTTACTTTCTCACCGCTCGCCATATCTGTCGCACTAATGACAGCAAATGGCTTACGGGGGAATTTCGATAAATCACGGAACTTCGCACCGTTAAACAATGCGCGGTTAAATTGCTCCTGCAATAAATCGCCGCGACCAAATTGCGGTGAAGAAAGCCGCGGTAAATTCGCCCAGGAAAAAACTTCGTCAATCAGGAGTTTTTGAAAATTTTTCGACAAAAAATTCTCTTCAAAAGATGGAATAACCCGCGTGCCATTCAAAGCAAAATAAGCCGCCAAAACCGAACCGCCAGAAATTCCATAAACCAAATCAATCTGCTCTAAAACATTGCGACCGCGGTATTGCATTGAAGCTAATTCTTCCAAAACACCGTAACCAAACGCCGCCGCACGAGTTCCACCGCCTGAAAATAAAACAATAATCAAATCACCGTCTAAATCACGGTTTAATGCTTGTTCTAATCGGTATCCTTGACTGAAATCAACCGTATCAAGCGTCGGATTTTCCTGATACAAAATTCCACTGCTACAGGCCGATAAAAATATAACGAAAAGTAATAAGAAGAAATTTTTGAGCATTTTTGTTTACAAGGAATTTAAGCGGCGGCGATTTTACCGAAGCACAGACAATAAAAAAGCCCCCGATAACGGGAGCTTTACTAGCTAATTTGGAACTTTGAAAATTAAGAAATTGAAAGTTCATTAGCCAAGTCGTGAATGCGACGACGAGCAAGAGCAAGAGTTGATCTTTCTTTGCTGAAAATCGCGTAGATGAATACACCTTCAACATGATGAACTGGAACTAAGAAGTGATATTGAGTATCCAAAGTAATCAGGAAGTCATCAATATTTTCTTTAATTCCCAAAACTTTCATAATTTTCAATTTAGCGTGATACAACTCGGTGTTACCAGCAGAAGCGTATTCCAAATCGATACCTTTACCTTGTGAGCCGAGCATTAAACCGTTGTTTGAATCAACAATAGAAACAGCCATTGCGCCATCAATTTGCATAACGGTTGAAAGGGTGTCATTGATATTTGCCATTTTTTTTACCTCAAACTTAAACATTAACAAAGAAAAAACTGCTACAAGCAGTTTGGTTTGCTTGTTATTTTTTATTGCCAAAAAATAACGGGGAGAAATATAGCACAACTTATGCCAAAAAGTTATAAGAAAGAAGAAAACCTAGTCCTGATGCGGTTTTTTCTTTGGTAAGCACGCTAAAAACAGAGAAAAAATTAAGCTGAAACGATTTGTGTCGGAACAAAAAAACTCGCGACGACATTTTTTGCCAAAAAAAGCCGCGATAAAAACCGCGGCTAACCACCCATCAAAGGAATTTAGGTTTTATAGTCGTTCCACTTCAAAATAATACTGCGTTAGCTTCGCCTCGCCGTATTAGGCATACTGTCTTCGGCTCGCTGCCTTGTCTTATTTTGAATTGAAACGACTATATTAACGGGAATTGAGCAAATCAATCTTCACTTCACGAAGCGATGTTCTCATAAACACACCGCGGCAAAGTTTAACCTTCAAATTTTCGTGGTCAAGTTCGCCCGTAGAAAGTGCAACATAAACCGCGTAATCATCGTGAGTTAAGCATTTATTTTGCTTTTCCCGTTCGATTATTCGGGCAACGCTCGGATTTTGCGCATCAAATCCGATATTCAAATCCAAAATACCGTCGCCCAAACCGCCATTTGCATCGGTGCTTTCAATCACATTTTCGGAAGTCGATTTAATGGTAGAAGCGACTAGTTGTTGCGAAGCAATTGTTGTTTCGCTGGTAACTTGGCTATTTCCTTGATCGGGGAAGAATGAACGGTCTTCGTAAGTTGGCTCAAGCACCGCTTTATCTTCTTCGGCGACGGTAAATGAAAGTAGTTGCCGACCGATATAGTTTTCGTCGCAATTGTCTCCATCGCAGCGGAAAGTTACTTCATCTTGCGGTCCGCCAGTGAGGATATTTACTCCCATCAACCAAGATGAACCAAGCGATTTTTCAACTTCAACTTTGGTATCGGTGAGAGCACAGCTTTCAACTTCTTCTTCGCCGTTAGAAATAGAAGGAACTCCATAATCATCCGCAGGCTGTTTAATCAAATATTGCCGCGTGGTAAACATCACGGTATTTAAGAGCATCGACGGCGAAGTAACGACTTGTTCCGGTGCCCAATGAACGAATTTACCGTCCATAATGTCCATTGTGAGCGGGTTAAGTTCCATATACCAACCGCGGAAATAACCTTCTTCGCAAACTTGGTTTTTATAAAGCGGAAGCAATGGTTTATCGCATTCTGGAATTTCCACGATATTTCTTTGCGAATCCCAAATATCGACAGTCTTGCCAGTCTCTAATTTATATGTATGACTTGAACCGTCAAAATACCGCCAGAGTAGCTCATATTCTGTAATCGGTTCGGGATTGGTATCGGCTAAATTGTCATAAACACCGTAAAAGGCTTGTTGAGCATAAAGACGGCTCATATCTTCACGGTCGTGGTCGAAAACATCAGAGCCCGTTCCGAATGCAATTACATAACGCAAACCGTCTTCATTATTTATCCGATAAACGGCAGGTGCGGTGGTAATCGGGCGGTATTCGCTGCCGTCATAAATCTTGTGTGCTTTCCATTGTCCGACATCGTAACGCAAATCAAAACGCCATAAATCGCCCGAATAATCTCCCGCATAAACAACATCGACGATACCGTCAAAATTCGTATCAACCGCGGTTGCTGGCGCAAGAGCATTTAAGCCGAAACGGTTTTCATCATTTCCTTTAACTTCAATTGCCTTAATCAACTTGCCTGCTTGACCGTTAATTTTGCGCGGTGGATTTATGAAATTGTCGCCTGCAAGCGTGGAAATTCTTGCACCGTAATCGATACCGAGCGCATCAAAAATATACAAAGTCGGAGCTTTACCGTGTTCTTTATCAGGATTAGACAAATAACCGTTCGAAACAAAAGCCGCAACTGAAACTTCGTCCATTGCATTTGGCGTGGCGTTGCGGGTTTCATCAACATCGGTAGTTAGCGGGTTGTCGTTATTTTGGTTAGCGGTTTCTGCGGTAGTTAGCCAAGATTTAGCGATATGTCCCATAACAGGTTTGCCGACGGTATAGCCAATATTTATAAACTCACCGTTATTGTTATCACCATAATTTGCGTGCCAAAGCGGTAGTTCCCGTTCTAATTTTTTCGCAACCGTCTCGTGATTTTGATAAGTGCTATCACCAACTGCATCTAAACCAACCGCTGTCGGATTAGGTTTAGATGAATCAAAACCACCGATATTGAGCGCAAAAATTCCCATTCCGCCTTGCCCGAGACCAGCGAGCAAGACAGCTTGCTGATTGCGGTCGAAAGTCGAAGAAGTAACGATGTAAGAAATACCGCCATTTACACCATAAATATGTTCAATGTCGTTTCCATAACGGCTATCGGCTTGCAGCGGAAGAACATTGGATAACTGACCTAAACCGTCAATATTTGCAGCAGCGTTTTTGAGCGGCAAAAATTTCGCGACTTTGGAAGCTTCAACTGGCGCATCGGCTGGTAAATAATTCACCGCAAGAGAGTAGGGCGCAGGTGCGTCTTTTTTATTGCGTTTGTAGATGTAAAGCATTCCGTCATTTGAACCGACCGCCAAATATCCCGCTGGATCGTCCGTAGAACCATTCGCCGAACCGTTAATCGCCGCAACATCAGGAATAGAAACTGAGCTGGAATCAAGCACATCGCCCATCATTCTTTCGGTAAATTGATTTATCCGTTCCTTTGAGTTTGTAGTGCCGACCGAAACCGAATTTGAGCTTGCGCTGCTATTTTTGACAATTCCCAAACGGTCGCGATATTTAGGAATAAAACGATTTTCACTTGGAATTTCGGCGGCTTGTTTTTCAATTTCTACATCGGCATCGGCGGAAACTCCACCTTTTCTACCGAGCCACGGTAAATATGCTGTTTGAAATTCCGTTTCATATCCCGTAAAACCGAAAATCGGCGCGTGTTCAGCGGAAATACTTTTAACACCAGTGCTGTTATTTGCAATACTTTTGTCTTGCACGAGTATGTGATACGGGTTTGGATAAGAGGCGACTTTAGATTGTTCTTCGTTTAATTCATCAGAAGCGGAAACTTCAAAATCGCTGTCGAATGTCCAGAAATTAAAGCGCGATGCCCAATTTCCCGTATGCACGGACAAAACGGATAAAACACCTTTCAATTCACCGTCGAAATATGATTTAGAAACTTCGGCGGTGGTGGATAAATTCGCAGGAGCGGCAATGGAAGTCGATTGCAAATCTTGAATTTCCGAGACTTTGGTTTCTTCATCAATTGCAGTGAATATTTTGGAAAAAGCTTCTTTTAATTCATCCTTATAAATTGCATTGAGATAGCCAGGAATTCCTAATTGAACCGCATTATTAGCAAGACCTGGCAGAGATGCGGCTTCGAGATATTTTTGCGTATTCACCAGCGATTGAATTTCTCCGCCAAAACCGATGGTGTAAGTTTGAATATTTTGCTTGCCTTCAAACGGATTTCCTTCGACATCTAATTCATCGTCTGGTTTGAGATCAGCTTCACCAGCACCGAATAATTGCCGTGAAAAATAAGCGATACCGTGCCCCGTGCCTTCATAACGCTTACCGTTATACATTTCAAATTTGCCAGTTTCAGGATCGTAAGTGGTATCCCAACGATAGTGATAAGAGCCGTCGTTCGGAGCAACCCAGTTATCGCCTAGCACTTGTCTGATAGGTGAATTCCAAGAACGCCAAGTAGATTGATCTACTGTATTTTCACCGCTCTTATCCTGTCCATAACTTGAACCATCAGTATTTGTCTCACCATCAGAAAGCACGACAATGTAATTCTTTTGACAGGCATATTTGATATTGTTATACATTTCATCGGCAGCGGAAACATAAGCAGCAGTCGTTGGAGTTGCACCGCCAACATATAAATTTGAAAACCAAGTCATAAATTTGCTGCCACTAGCAAACTCTCCCATTGGCATTTTTCTAGTAATGTTGTCGAATGTAGAACCGAAGGGATCACCGCCACCTTGCGGCCAAATCGGTAAATATCCGAACTTGATTTTGTTTTCATATTCCGAACCTTGACCGATTAGCTCATTGAGCACGGAATACAAAATTCCAATCCGCGCTGGACTACAACTAGGATTTCCTGCTCTCGCTATATATTCTCCAATAACCATGCAATCATCGGGAACGCCACCGTTGTGATAATCACCGTTACCAGTTGGATAAAACATCATCGAACCAGAATTATCGATAACAAACAAAAGCCGTGGTTTTACGGTTGATTTTGTCGTGGTTGTTTTCTTTTCGGCTTCGAGATAAGCGGGGATTACGGAGAAGGAGATGTCGGATTTTTGTTGGTAATTTTGTTTAGAAGAATTTTCTTGTGCATTAGATGTAATACAAATGCCACAGCTTAACAAGGCAAGACTGATTGCAGATGTAAGACGATGTTGTCGGTTTCGGTATGTCATTTTGAACTCCTTGTTGTATGCAAAAATGAATACCGAGCTAATTCATGATAATTGTGCCAAGTTATAAATAAATTTATAGTTATCAATATTGTAAGTTGCGAGATAATAAACATAGCTTATTGTTTTTTTTTTTTTTTTTTGCGACAATTTTTGTCAGTATTTTTTACCATTTTTGCTAATTCCGACAAAAATTGTCAGTTAGACTAAAAATAAACTTTGTCTGACAAAGTGCGGACAGTTGTTTTCGATGCAGAAATGTTTTTCTATTTCAAGCAAAACTATAATTTACAAATATTCGTATTCAATTTAAGGAATAAAAATGCAAGCTCGCAAAATTCTCACCGCCGTTTCTCATTTTCCGACTTTACGAGAAGAAAACTCCGTCTATATCGACAAAACCGCCCTGATTTACAAAATGACACATACCGATACCGCATTCTTTTTATCTCGTCCGCGGCGGTTTGGAAAATCTCTTCTTGTTACAACTTTGGAAGCATATTTTCAAGGCAAAAAAGAGCTTTTCGAAGGGTTGGAAATCGAAAAAATGGAGCAAGAGTGGAAAAAATTTCCTGTTTTGCGGTTTGATATGAGTGGTGATCGCTACACCAGCACGGAAAAGTTGGCAGAACGGATAAATTTCCTTTTGATGCGTTACGAGAAAATCTACGGTCGCACACCGAATGCAGGAGAGGAATTCACTTCTCGCCTCAAAGATTTAATTGTCCGCGCCCGCACGCAAACTGGTGAAAAAGTTGTAGTTTTAGTCGATGAATATGACGCACCGCTTTTGGACACCGTCGTCGATGATGAAAATTTCCAAACTATGCGGACGATGCTGCGGTCGTTTTATAGTCCATTGAAAGAATCAGGCGAACATCTGCGTTTTGTATTCCTTACAGGGATTACTAAATTTAGTCAATTGAGTATTTTCAGCGAGCTTAATAACTTAAAAATAATCTCGATGAACGACGACTACGCAACAATTTGCGGCATCACGGAAGCGGAAATAATCAAATATTTACAACCAGAAGTTCAAGATCTTGCCGAAAAAAATGGAATATCTTTCGAAAATGCACTCTTGATGCTAAAAAATAAATATGACGGCTACCATTTCAGCCGTAATTGCCCCGATATTTATAACCCCTACAGCTTATTAAACTGCCTTGCGGATTTGGAATTTAATAACTACTGGTTTTCATCAGGCACACCAACGCATTTAACCGAACTTTTGAGTCGATATTCTCTGCGCCCCGAAGAATTGGAAGGTTTCTACGCTGGCATCAGAAGTTTTGACACTCCGACCGAGCGTGCTGAAACTCCGATTCCAATTCTCTATCAAAGCGGATATTTGACGATTAAGGACTACGAAGACGGTGAATACATTCTCGGATTTCCTAACGAGGAGGTGCGAGTTGGTTTTCTCGAAGGTCTGATGCCGTATTACACCCATCTTGGCTCTTGGAAAAATGAGGTATTTATCCGTGAGCTCACCCGTGCGATGAAGCGCGGTGATATCGAAACTGCGATGCAAAAAATGCGCAGTTTTTTCTCTTCAATTCCGTATGACAGTGAGCGACAAAACGAAGCGCATTACAAAACTATCTTCTATTTAATATTTAGAACCGCCACCGCATTTAATGTCCGCACCGAAGAGCGAACAGCCGCTGGCAGAAGCGATTTCGTGCTGGAAACCGAGGACGCGGTTTATGTTTTTGAATTCAAATTACACGGCACAGCGGAAGAAGCTTTACGGCAAATAGACGAAAAAGGATATGCAATTCAATATGAACAGGGAACGAAAAAACTCTACAAAATCGGTGCTTGCTTTGATGAGGAGTTACGGACGCTGAAAGACTGGATTGTGAAGGAAAACTAAATCACGCTAGAAACAAAAAATCCCGCCGAAAACGACGGGATTTTTTTATTTTTTAAGCTATGTATTTATTTACATCACTTTTGCAACGCTATCGGCAAAGTAAGCGATTTTTTCGTCGGAGCGCAGACCAGCGAGGTTAATCCGTCCCGTGCCGACCATATAAATCGCGAAATCTTCCCGTAATTTTTTCACTCTTTCAACACCGAGTGGCAGAAGTGAAAACATTCCGTGATGGCGAGTTACAAAGCTCCAATCAAAGCTACTTTTTGCCTGCAATGCCGCTTGTAATTTTTCACGGCGAGTGCGGATAAAGGCGCACATTTCATTGAGTTCGGTTTCCCAATCTTTGCGTAGAGCCGCGTCGTTCAAAATTTCTGCGACAACGGAAGCTGGATGATCAGGTGCCATTGATACAACTTTACGGGTTTCGGCATTGATATGCGATTGCATTGCGCCAGCTTCCGCGCTATTTGCACCGAGGGTCAAAATTGCGCCAGCGCGGTCGCGGTAAAGTCCGAAATTCTTCGAACACGAAACCGCAACCAGTGCTTGTGCGACATTTTTAACGACATAACGCACTCCCCAAGCATCATCTTCGATACTTTCACCCAAACCGAGATAAGCAAAATCGATAACTGGCGTAAATCCGTTTTTATTGGCAAGCTCGGTGATTTTTACCCAATCATCGCGAGAAAAATCCGCACCAGACGGATTATGACAACAGCCGTGCAAAAGAACACAATCCTCCTCACCGAGTTTTTCCAATGCCGCAAAAACTGAATTTTTATCTACTTCGGAGGTTTTCTCATCGAGATATTTGTATCGTTCAATTTTTAGTCCTGCTGCCGCAAAAATTGCCAAATGATTTCCCCAAGTCGGATCGGGAATCCAAAATTTACCGTTCGGCTGCATTGAATTTATTGCTTCACCGATAACCCGCAACGCTCCTGTGCCGCCAGTTGATTGATTAACCCGAATGCGGTTTGAATCAAAACTATCGGCTAAAACCAACTTCGCAATTGCTTCGTTATATTCAGGATTGCCTGAAAGCGGTTGATATTTTTTCGTCGTTTGCGTGGCGAGTAGGCGTTTTTCCGCTTCTTTTACCGCCCGTAAAACGGGAGTTTCACCGTCAGCATTGATAAAAATTCCGACACCGACATCGATTTTTTCTTCGCGTTTGTCATCACGGCAAAGTTGAGTGAGCTGCAAAATCGGATCGGCTGGAAGTTGTTGAACATTTTTGAACATTTGAAGTTCCTCGTTAAATGAGAAAAATATCTGACAAAAATTGTCGCTATGTTTAACGATGTCTTTCTGTCATTACCGATGAATTAAAATTCGCCAAATTTTACCTCTTGTAGTCGTTTCAATTCAAAATAAGACAAGGAAACGAGCCGCAGACAGTATGAGAATACGGCAAGGCGAAGTTGACGCGGTATTATTTTGAATTGGGACGACTATTTAAGGCCTGATTTATATCCGCCCAAATATCTTCTACATTTTCAATACCGATAGAAAAGCGCAACAGACCTTCGCGAATTCCTAATTTATCCTTACTTTCCTGCGGAAGTCCGCTGTGCGACTGGCTTGAAGAATGATTTACTAAACTTTCCACTCCGCCCAAACTAGACGACATTTGTATTAGTTTGAGAGACTTTATTACGGTATTTGCAGCACTTCTGCTGTCATCTTGCAAATAAACCGAAACCACACCGCCGAAGCCGCGCATTTGCTTTTTCGCTAAATCGTGAAATTCGTTATTTTTAAGTCCTGGATAAAAAACTCGCGCAATTGCTGGGTGATTTTCCAAGCGTTCGGCGATGATTTGCGCGTTTTCCTGATGTCTATCCATTCTGATGGCAAGCGTTTTTATTCCCCGTAACACAAATGCACAATCAATTGGAGCAGCCACCGCACCGCTGTGAATTTGCATATTTTTAATTGCCGCGGCGTGTTCCTTATTTTTTGTAACTGTAATACCCATTAACACATCTGAATGACCGCATAAGTATTTTGTCGCAGAATGCACGACGATATCGCAGCCTAAATCCAGCGGATTTTGCAAATATGCTGTGGCAAATGTGTTATCAATACCGACAATTGTCCCGTATTTGTGTGCAATTTTGGATAATTTTTGAATATCAACTAGGCGTAATAAAGGATTACTCGGAGTTTCCAGCCAAAGCATCTTAACCCGTTGATTTTTAAGGATATTTTCTAGATTTTCCGCCTCGGTTAAATCCGCAAAAATAACATTTATTCCCCATTTGGCATAAATGTCATTCAATAAATCAAAAGAACCGCCGTAAATATCGGCTACCGCCACAATCGTATCTTCGGGCTCTAAAAGTGCGCGCCAGACCGCATCAATCGCTGCAACTCCGCTACTAAACGCAAAACCAGCATTGCCGTTTTCAAGTTCCGCCAAAGTATCTTCCAAAATCTGCCGCGTTGGATTGGACAGGCGCGAATAACGGAAAGGAATTTGCTCGCCGATTTCCTTCATCGCGAACATACTGTTTTGATAAATCGGCGGCATAATCGCGCGGTTATGCTCGTCAGGGTTATAAGCTGCGTGAATTGCTTTGCTTTCAAATTTCATTTTTTAATCCTTAAATAATTCCGTGAAAAGAATTTTATTTATTCTTTTTATGCCGTAAATATGAAATATTTTTCCGTTCTTATAGTCGTTTCAGTTCAAAATAAGACAAGGCAGCGAGCCGAAGACAGTATGGCTAATACGGCGAGGCGAAGCTAACGCAGTATTATTTTGAAATGGAACGACTATATAATTATCGGTAATAAGTTTTAGCACTCTTCAATATTATTTTTTTACACCGTTAAATAAAAAACAAGCGAAAATCAAGTTAAATTTCCGCTTGTTTTTATCCGTAAAAAAAGACCTTGATATGGTTTATTTTTTACCATCTTTTAGTTCTTTTACCGCTTCTTCAAGCTTCGGATTATTCTGATGTTTTACCGCTGTTTTAACTGCTTTTTCATACTCTTCATCGCTAACTTTTTCCAGCCATACGGTTTTATTTTCGGGATTAGCAGGCATTACGGAAATATGCGCCATCATTGTTTCCGCACCGCCGCCGTGCCAATGTTTTGCATCAGGGGCGATTTTGACTACATCGCCCGCGGTAATTTTTTCCGCGGTTTTACCGTCTTCTTGAAATAAACCTTCACCTGCGGTAACTAATAATATTTGCCCGCCAGTGTGATAATGCCAATCGGTGCGCGCACATTTTTCAAAAGTTACATTAGCGATTGAGATATGCAAAGCGTCTGCTCCGTCAGACATGTTGTGTAAATGCGTGGTGCCCGTGAAATGTTCGCTATACGGATTTATTTCACCCTTCGCGAAAGGTTGAGATAACTCTTCTATATTTTTTTCTGCACCGTTACTAACAGAATTTTTATCATCTTCTGCATTTACATTCATAATTAAAACTCCTAGAACTAATAAACATAGCTTTTTCATTTTTTGGTCTCCTGTTGTTGATAAATAGAAAATTATTTATGCCGCAAGGTTAAATATACGGTGGAATTTTGCTCGCGGTATTCTGGTTCGGAAAGCTTAAATTTTTCCATTGAAGCATAAATTCGTGTTACACCTTCATTTAGTTGTCTAACATATCCCATATCCTCTAACACTCTGGCAATACGCGGATTACGGGCATAGCGTTCGGTTTTGATATTTTCGACCGTAACTTGCGCGGGAAGCGGGCCGCTATTGCTGATTTCTAAATAATCATCGAAATGCTTGATATAAATTGCACTTCCCTGCAAGTTATAAGAACGATGGCAAAGTGCATTTACTAAACCCTCTAACCAAGCCTCTTCGGGATATTCAGGAACTTGTAGGAATTTACCCGTTTCAAGATCTAAATAAGAACTATCTTTTAGCGAAATTCGCAAAAATTCCTTCAATTCGCGAATTAAATTCGGAATGTTATTTTCAAATCTTCGGTCTTTAATCACATTGTGTTCAGAACCAGTTTTTTGCTGATTACCTTGATAACGGATATAACGAACCGAAGCCGAAGGAATATATTTTTCAGGGTCTTTGGCAAATAACAAAACCGCTGATTTTTTGAAGTAATAGTTACCGTCTTTTTTATTTGCTAAATAACGCTTTACTAATAAATCCAAAGGATTACCAGTGTAATTTACTGTATTTTTATATTGCTCGATTAAATCATTATCTAAATCTTCTAAATCAAAATCTTCAACTATTTCGTCTTCAAAATGGCGGATATTTTTGTCATATTCCAATTTTCTAATCTGTTCGCGGTTTAATTCGCGATTGCTATCAGCTACTCTTAAAAATACTTTCTCGTTATCTTTACGGCTAAAAATTCTTTCATAATCTTGTTCAATATGAAAAATAAATATCAATTTTCCATCAATTATCAATTCCTCTAATTGAATATTGCAAGGCGGAATAATGTAATCAAAAACTATCTTTCGATAATCATCCAATTTATTCCCCAACAAATTCAAATCAACAACTTCACCGTTATCTTCAACTCCGAAAACCAAAATTCCACCGTCAGCATTGAGCATTCCGATTAGTTCATCTGCAATTTTGCTCGGTTTAGTATCTTTTCCTTTCCGTTCAAAATATTGGTTTTCAGGCTGCTGTTCTAAATATTCTTTTGTAATAATTGTGTTAATTTGTGAGATTGCTGTCTTCATAATTATGTCGTTTGTTTTGTTGTTACGAAAATATTTCCGAATGAGAATTTAATCGGACTAATTCTAAAACCTCGTCGTTATATTTATACAACAATAATAAATCAGGCTTTATATGACATTCTCAGTAATTTGAGTAATTTCCTTTTAGTTGATGATCTAAATATTTTTCTGGCAACGGTTGATTTTTCGATAAAAAATACAAAACTTCTAACAAGTTTTCTGATAAACCGAAGTGCTTCAATTCTTTGGAAAATCTAGTGCTTTCTTTTATTTTCATTGCCGTGGTTCTTGCTTTTTGGCTTGCAAAAATTCTTCTAAATTCTCATAAGTTTTACCGCCATCATTTTTTAGCTCGGCAATCGCTTCAAGAGTGCTTGCTGAAAATTTTCTCTCATAATTCAAAGAAAGCGGAATTTGATTCGTCTCGGCAGTTTGAGTTAAAAACATCCGCAAAGCTTGGCTTGGTGTCATTCCTTGACTACGAATAACCGCAAAAGCTCTATCTCTAATCGTTTTTTCTAGGCGAAAGTTGTAAGTAACATCGGTCATTGTTTGCTTCCTTAATTTAAGTATGAATGTCGAACACAATTCATATAGTCGTTCCATTTCAAAATAATACTGCGGGAGCTTTCTCGCCGTATTCTGATACAGTCTTTAAGCTCGCTGCCTTGTCTTATTTTGAACTGAAACGACTATACAATTTGTGTATCTATTGTGTATCAATTTAGCATAAAAAAACCGCCCGAAGGCGGTAACAATAATTTAAGGTGAATAAAGCTTTGAGTTTATTTTAGCGTTCAAGCATTTTCACTTCCCGTAGTGAAGTTCTGATGAATGAACCGCCGCAAGGTTTAACTACCAATCCTTTTTGGATCATTCCCGAACTCGAACCAGAAGCATAGATGCCGAAATCTTGAATGCCGTTGTTGCCTTTGGCACATTGGTTATTTTGTGCTTTGCCTGTTAGAGCAGATTTGCCAACAACACCAGGATTGGTTAGCTCACCGCCTTGCACACCACCGTTTTGGTTCAAAGCATCGCGGAGTTTGTTTGATTCAGATGCGCGTTGTATGACAGTTGCCGACAAAATTTCGTCATATTTATCACCAACAAACTCACCTTCTTTTGCAATCGCTTTTTTGCGTTCTTCTTCCGTCATTGCATTGAGTTCATCTTCGCTACGGCGGTCTTTGGCGAAGGTAATCGAATCTGAATTCAACTTACCGCCAGTGAGAACATTCAATCCCATAAACCAAGAGTAGCCTTTGGTGCTTTCTTTTTCGGTAAATTTAGAACCTGAATGTGATTCGCCAGTTGTCGTGGAAGTTGATTTCTTTTTCCGTTCATACACGGTTACGATTTTGCGTTGCTCGGTAGTGTCGTGCGTTCCGCAAGTTTCGCCAGCATCCGCTGTTCCGTGATTTAGAACTGGAGATGACGAAATTACAACCCAGTCACCTTCGTTTTTTGATACTTCTTCAAAATCGTCATTGCCTTCAAGAGTATCACTTTGACTGGTCATATTCGGAGTTAGGAAAGATATACCGATAGCTGAACTTTCAATTGAATAAGCCCGAGTTGTAAAGAACACACCTTCAAAAAGCACATCAGGTTGCACAACTACGCGTTCGCTGGTTACGCCAGTTCCGTCGCCGTTATCGTGTCCTTCATCAAGCAGAACTTTCCAACCTTTGTATTTACCGACTAAATTTGGATATTCATCAAGTCCGTCAGCGCGCTTACGGATATAACGGCTTTCGCCTTCAACCTCCAATTTTTGCTCGATAAGTTGATTTACTCCCGCAGCTTCTGGCTTCTCGTCGGTCAAATCATCGTAAATGCCGTACATTGCCTGACGCTCGCCAGCTGATTCTCTATCTTTGTGATAAATATCCGAGCCCGTTCCGAAAACTACGACATATTTATCACCTGCAATTTTTCCTTCTTCCAATAACTTCTGTGGAATACGATAAACCGCAGGAGCTGCCGTAATCGGTTGAGTTGCTTCACCGTTGAAGATTTTTACTGCGCTCCATTTAGATGGAGCACCGCGCAAATCAAAGCGATACAAATCACCGTTGTAATCACCTGCATAAGCAACATCAGCAATACCGTCAAAATCGACATCAACTACCACAGGAGCGGCAAGGGCATTGATGCCATTTGCGTGTTCTTCTGCTGGTGCTTCGATTTTTTTAATCAAAGTTCCGCCATGACCGTTTTTGAACGCCTGCGGTTTTTTGAGAGAAAAATTCACACCCAATGCGTCATATATATATAAGGTAGGTTTGCCATCGTGATTGTGCCGTTCGCTTGCAGATGCATCTTTTGCACCAGTCGGAAAACCGTTTGCGATAAACGCTGCAACTCTGATATCACCCAAAGGATCTACAACTTGCCGTTCGCCTTTTTCATCGAGTTTCCAGTCTTTGGCAATCGGATAAGCCGAAGGTTTAGAAATGGTGTAACCCATTTTGCTGTCGCCTTTACCGTTATAAACTTCCCAAAGTCCGCCGTCTTTAATTGATTTTTCGAAACCAACAGGAGCATTTTCAGCCGCACTAGTTGGATCATTACCGTTAGCAAGCAAGGCATAAGCACCGCGACCGCCTTGTCCCATATTGCCGATGACTAGCGTTTCACGATTGCGAACTGCCTCATTTTTATCGTTCAATGCAGAAGCGGTAGTCAAAAGCGCAAATCCGCCATTTACTCCATACATATGTTGTATTGCAGTTCCGTAACTAACATCAGCAATTTGACTTAGAGCTTCACCGAGAGTTTCACCTTCTTCTCGCGGCATACGGTATGGCAGATAATTGAATTTCAAGTCATACGGAGATACGGTAGTTGTATTACGCTCGAATGCATAAAGCATACCGTCGTTTGCACCCATCAAAAGATATTTCGCGTTATCGGTTTTATCTTCTTCAAGTTCTCTACCGTCGGTATTTGGAATTGCAAGAGCACCAGCATCTAAAACATCGCCCATTTGCCGTTCGTATTCAGGCTCACCGTTCGCAAGACGGTCGCGATATTGAGAAACAATTTGCTCGTCTAAATTCAACTTTTCAATATTTTCAGCAATTTGCTTATCTGTTTGACTAGCGTCGCGTAAGAGCCACGGCCAGAAACCATTAGCAAATTCATCTTTATATTTCAACTTGGAAAAACCAAATTTTTTCGGCAACAGAACGTATTTTTTCGCGCTATTTAGGTCAAAAACTTCATAGTTATTTGCTGCAACAGGATGTTTAGCTAAAACTTGGCGATTTTTTGGGAAATTAGCTAAATTTGCAGGAGTTTCACCTTTTTCATAATCCGCTTCATTACATAAATAACCGCCGTCATTCATCTTGTCGCAGAAATCGCCTTGTTTGACGCTTGTTCTATAAATCCGATAGAATTTTAGAGCTGAACTCCAATTGCTAGTGTTGATGTTCAAAATGCTCATCAAACCGTAGTTGTTGCCAACATCCGACGGATATTTAGATACATCAAGCGAACTTGTTGCAATCGATACAGGAGAGGCAAGGGCGGTGGTAACTAATCCGCCAGTTTCCGTTGTAGAGCTTTCAGAAGTGCTAGTTTCGGTTTTATCCGTGTCAGTTTTCTTATCGTCGGAATATTCAACTTCTTTGGTAGTGCTAGAAGTTCCGATTACGGTAATAGCAGAAAATAAATTGTCGAAAGCAGCAGTTAAGTCATCGCTATCGGAAACATCTACATAACCTGGACCGAATTTCGCACCTTTTAATTTGTCTTGCAAGTCAGGATCAATCCGCACTGCACGACGCAAATATGCACGACCGTTGTCAGACAAATCATCACCAAGCGCAATTGCAATTGTCTGAATATGCTGACGACTTGCACCTGTTCCATAAGGACGACCTTCAATATCGTTGCCAGTTTTGAGCGTATTTTTATAAACCTTATCGGAGAAATATTCCGCACCGTTCATAACGGAACCAGCTGGACGCGTGTCTTTTGATGCATTTGAATTTATAGCACCTTCGATTTTTAATGGTTCGCCAGTTCCTCTTTTTGAACCAATTGATAAACACCAACCGCGCCCCATAGTTTCAGGGTTTGAGGGATTTTCGGCGAATAATTCAGCCAATCTAGAACTGAAACAAGTTTGGACTCTACTGTTTGTTGAGAAGTACCACCAATCTTTGTTTTTCCAACCGTCATCACCGCCTTCTGAACTTGGAACACCATCTACATATGTTGCAGCGTAATACAAATAGTAGTCTGATAACCAGCCAGCTCTATTCTTGCGGAATTCCGAATTAAGTTCATAAATATCAGCTAGTGGTGAATGTTTTGCTCTGTATGATGTTGCACTTACATTGTGGTGATTTTTGAGTATTCCTTTACCGCGCAATTCTGTTTTGTCTGGTTCTTGACCAACATCCTCGTTTGTATCACCGTCAGATAGAAAAATAATGTAGTTCTTTTGACAAGAGTATTGAATAGCGTTATAAGCATGATCGACAGCAGAAACATAAACCGCCGTCGCTGGTGTCATTCCATATGGTGCGAAACTTTGGACATAACTATTGATTACTTTACCGTTTGTGTATTGTGGGTGAAGAACTTGATCATTTATGTTGTAATTACGGAAAGTCCCAGCGTTAAGCCACCAGTATGGAATAACATTGTAATAAGCACCATATGCATATTTATCACTACCGATAGTTGCATTCATAGCATCTTGCAGACGCTGCATTCTCGTTTTCCCTGAATCATTTTCTTTTGACATACTTCCCGAGTTATCGAAAAGCAGAGTAATTCTTGGTAAAACTCTTCCGCTACCGCCGATGCGAGTTTCAATTACGGTTTCGGTGATTTTTTCGCCAACTTCTAGCTTATTCACGATTGTTTCTGATTTACTCCAACCGCTAGTCTTCGTAACTTCACTATCTAAATAAGCAGGGACTGGTGCGAATGGAGATGCTGTATAACTGTCATAAGTGCTGTCTGAATCATCGCTTGAAGTAGATGAACCACCATCATCAGAATCACCTGAAGAACTGGAAGAGCTAGGGATATTAGTAGTGCTACCTGTTCCATCTGGATCATCGAGAGAATGATGTTGATATTGTGCAAATGCACTAAAAGTTATGCTGCTAATTCCTAAACAAATTGCCGTAGAAAGCAAAAGAGGGGATTTCAGCGCGTCTTGGATTTTCTTTTTCATAATTTTGTTCCTTATAAATTTATGAGTTGAACTGACAAAAATTGCCAAGCGCGAAAACAGCACGGTAAAAACCAAAAATTGTCGATTTAATCTGTTTTTTTAATATTTACAATGAAAGTTGCAAAAAAAAAAAAAAACAGCAACGCGATTATGAACGATTTTTTATAAATATTTTGCGGCAATAAAAAACGACAATTTTTGTCAGATTTTTTATTTGGTTATCTGACAAAAATTGTCGCAAATTTTTTCGTAAAAATTTATCTCTTTATGATGGAAAATAACACTGTTACTGTTTATTTTTATCAAAAACTTTACTAATTAAACAAAAGGGTTGATTTGAGCGCGCAATATTATTTATTTCATTTATTGTTTTTAACTGTGTATTTTTATCCGTATCTAATATTTCAAAATCAACTTCAACCACCCAACCGCTACCTTTTGCCGCATCTAAATTTTCCCCTGTTTTAATATCATAAATTGCGGAAATTTTGGCTTTAATTGTATTTTTCGGAAGATAAATTTCCACTTGATTATTAACTTCAAATCTATTTTTAACTTCCACTAAAACACGGTTTTTATTAGGATTAAAACCGATAACTTCACCGACAAATTGCCGTGTTGCTAAAAGCGAGGAACCGAATTCATAATTTTGCGGTTCAAAGCTATGTTTTTTAACGAAAAATCCATCGGTATAACCGCGGTTAGCTAATCCGTCTAATTCATAATATAAGTTTGGATTAAAGTCTTTTCCAGCTAGTGCATCATCAATTGCCTGACGGTAAATTTGTGCGGTTCTTGCCGCGTAATAATGTGATTTTGTCCGCCCTTCAATTTTTAAGCAATCAACTCCGATTTTGACTAATTCCGAAATATGCTCTATCGCCCTTAAATCACGGCTATTCATTATGTAAGTTCCGTTATCATCTTCGGATATTTCCATATACTCATTTGGGCGATTTTCTTCTTCTAAAAAATAGGTTTTATCTGCTAAAAAATGCCTATCTTGCGCAAAATTTTCTTGACTGTTATTTGATATTTTTATGAATTCTTCGGCAGAAAAAATATTAGCGTCCGTCGGTATAAAACCACCCTCTCCATCAGAAATTGCATTATGCGTTTTATATTTCCAACGGCAGGCGTTAGTGCAAGTTCCCTGATTCGGATCGCGATTATTAAAGTAGCCAGAAAGAAGACATCTGCCAGAATATGCAATACAAAGTGCTCCGTGAATAAACACTTCGATTTCCGTATCAGGGCATTTTTCGCGGATTTCCGCGATTTCTTTCAGTGTTAATTCGCGCGACAAAATGCAACGGCTAATCCCAACCGACTTCCAAAACTGCACCGTCGCCCAATTTACCGTATTAGCTTGCACGGACAAATGTATGACAATGTCAGGAAAAGCCTCGCGCACCAGCATTATCAAACCTGGATCGCTCATAATAAAAGCATCAGGTTTTGCGGCGGCGGAAAGTTCTAAATCACGGATTGCGGTTTGCAATTTGTAGTTGTGCGGCTGCGTATTCACCGTCAAATAAAATTTTTTCCCGAGAGAATGCGCCTCGTCGATTGCATCTTTGAGATTTTCGTCGTTGAATTGATTGCCGCGCATTCGCAGAGAATAGCGCGAAGAGCCCGCATAAACCGCATCAGCACCGTAAGCAAAGGCATAACGCATCGTCTTCGGCGAACCAGCGGGGGAAAGAAGTTCAATTTTTTTATTCATTGTCTTACTTTGTCTTGTTTATGTATTGATGGCAAGATTTTTTTTGACAAAAATTGTCATTTTCTTGAAAAACAAGGATTTTCTGCTGCATATTTTTTATCCATTTCCGACAATTTTTGTCAATCGCGGTATTTTTTAGCGTATTTGCTAAATTTCACCGCTGGATTTTTTTTGATAAGCGACAAAAAATGTCGTTTTTTTATTTTTCCTTCTCAAAAACGGTAAAAATAAACTTTTTATATATTTTTCAATGTTAAATATATATTCCGTTTATCTTTTTTCTGAAAAATTAGCTTTCCGATAATATAAATTTATGGATTTTCATCTAAATATAAAAATCTTGCGACAATTTTTGTCAGCTTGCGGTAAAAATTAGCAAAAACTGGAAAATTTCCGCTACAAATTTTGTCAATTCGTTGATTTTATTGAAAATTTTTACAAAAATATCAGAAAAGTCCTTCTATAAAATCCAGTAGACCATAATTTTCAGACAAATTCGCTATTCATATAACAAATAGTCAGCGAAAATTTCCGCAAAAATTTAGTGTCAAATTAAAAAATTCAAGGAGTTTTCCAAAATGCAGCTTGATTTTCAAAAAATGCACGGTCTCGGTAATGATTTTGCCGTTTTTGACTGCCGTAACCGTAGTTTTGAATTTACCTCCGATCAAATCAAATGCTTATCCGACCGCAATCTCGGTATCGGTTTCGATCAAATGTTGGTGATTGAAAATCCGCCGAATGACAATGTCGATTTTCTCTACCGTATTTTTAATGCCGACGGCGGTGAAGTCGAACATTGTGGTAACGGTGCAAGATGTTTTGCGAAATATTTACGGGATAAAGGGATTTTTAATTTCCAACGCCCCGTGCGAGTGGCAATTAAAAAAGGCTATATCGAAATCGATTATGTCGGAAAAGATGCTAACGGTGAGGATATTTTCCGCGTCGATATGGGGCAGGTGGATTTTTCACCATTTACGCATAAGCAAAGTTCAGCTTTGGAAGAACGCATCGATTGCGGCGTTTTTGGTATTTTTTCCTTTGGGATTTTGTCGATTGGTAATCCGCACGCGGTTTGTGTTGTCGAAGATATAAAAACCGCACCCGTTAAAGAAATCGGTAGTTTTTTACAAAATCACCCACTCTTTCCAGAAAAAGTCAATGTCGGATTTATGCAGCTTTGTGGTCGCGACCGCATAAAACTTAGAGTTTTCGAACGCGGTTGCGGTGAAACAAAAGCTTGCGGAACGGGAGCTTGTGCTGCAACGGCAGTCGGTATCGGGCGCGGAATTTTGGATAGATGCGTAACCGTCGAACTCGCGGGCGGAAATGTTATGGTTGAGTGGAACGGAACAGAATTTGCCAAAATTACGATGAACGGTCGGGCAAGCACGGTTTATTCAGGAAAAATCGACGAATCTTCTTTACAAACAACTTCCAAATAAATATTTCCGTATTTGAAATAAATACAAAGAAGCGCGGAATTTCTGCGCTTTTATTTTTCCGTGTTTTTATTGCGACAAAAATTGTCAGTTTCCGTCAAAATATTTATCTCAATCCAAATCGAACAAATCAGAAATGCCGAATTACTCAATCTCAAATTTTTTGCTTGCAAGCGCAATTTGCAGTTTTTTTACCGTATATAGCCAAAATGCGGTAAGCGACGGAAATTTCAGTAAAAAACTCAAAGATACCGCAGCACCAGAATGGCAAAACTCCTCGCGCTGGATTTACAACTCACTGGTCGCGAAATTTGCCGACGCGCAGGAAAATTATTCCAATGCCATCATCGCTATCGACGGTATCGCGGAAGCTTCCAAGCAATACGGCGCATTCGCTTACAACTTCGATTTGGAGATGTCCGTAGAGCATTTTCAGCGTGCGGTAGAAATCGCTAAACAATGGGTAAATAGCTATCCCGACGATGCTACCGCCCGCGAAAATTTAATCCACGCGCTACTTGCAAATAAAGATGAACACAGTGCTTTTGCGGAAATGCAAGAGTTGCTCAACCGCGATTCTTCCGTGCAAGTGGTTGCGCAAATTGCCAATTTAATCCCGTTTTTGCCAGATGAAAACCGCCGTATTGTCTTGCTTAAACAGCTTTGCAATAACTTTCCCGATAATCCCTTTCTTTATTACTACCTCGGAATAACCGCGCGGGAAATCGGACAAATCGAAGTCGCCGTCGAAGCTTTTGAAGATGCTCTGATGCTGGAAAAAAATTGGCGGCAAGTTGAAATTCTTTTGGTGCAAGCACTTGCGGGGATTGGAGAAATTAACCGTGCAAGGGAAATTTTGGCGAAACTGCGTAAAGATCATCCAGACGAAGCTTCTCTTTGGGCGATAGAAAGTGAAATTTTGCTGAAAAACAATCTTTGGACGGAAGCGGAAAAATTCCTAGAACTTTGGCAAAAAACTCGTCCGAATGATGCAAATATCAAGCGCGATGCGGCAAAAATTTATTCCAGCGCGGGCAATGTCGTAAAAGCCGAAGAAATTTACCGCCAAATGCGCGACCGCGGCGATATCAGCTCTGACACATATTTATTTCTCATCGCGCAGGGCTATTCCAACGGTAAAAATAAAAAAGAAGCGATTAAAACTCTCGAAAAAATCAGCTCCGAATCCCGTAACTTTCTGCCCGCACAGCAGCAAATCGCCAGTTTGAGCCTCGAAGTTTTCGGAATGAAAAAAGCTCAGGAAATATTTCAAAAAATCCGCCGCGATTTTCCTGATTACGCCTTGGAGATTTATCTCATCGAAATCGCGCAATTGGAGCGAATTAAGCCCGCTGCCGCTGACAAAATCATTCAAGAAGCAAAAAGAAATTTTCCCGATAACACGGAAATTCTCTACGCAGAAGCCGAACATTTGAGCAGAATGGAAAAAATCACGGAAGCGGAAAAAATTTATCAGCAAATACTTCTGCAAGATGAGGCAAATATCGATGCGCTCAACGCTTACGGCTATTTGCTTTTGCAACAAAAAAACCGTTATCAAGAAGCAAAAAAACTCATCGAACAAGCGGTAAAAAAATATCCAGAATCGCCCGCAATTCAGGATTCTTACGCCTTACTTTTGCTCAAAGAAGATAAAAAAGAACAAGCTCTAATCTGGGCACAGCGCGCTTATGCGGTTTATCGTAGCGACGAAATTTGCGCCCATTACCTCGAAATCCTCGCGGCAAACGATAAAAAAGAACGGGCAAAAGAAGTTTTTAACTCCATCAAACAAGCTCAAAAAGCAATGCCGAAATCGCTCGCAATCGGCAAAAAATTAGATTTATAAGGCTTACAAAAATGAAAAAAATCATCTTAATCGCGCTCTCTGTCGTAATTCTCACCGCCTGCGCCCCGAAAATTGAAAACGCGGCAAATTCAACATTTACCGATAAAAATAATTTCAATGCCCAAGGAAAAATCGCGCTTGATTGCCCAAAATGCGATAAATACCGCTGCCACAACGAACCGTTCTCCGCCGCAATGAATTGGCAACATCAAAATCAAATTGATAGGCTGAAATTTTTCGACCCAATGGGCGCGGAAGTAATGCAGCTCGAATATCAAGCAAACGGAAAAATAACTCTGCGCGATAAAAAACAAACGCGCGAACTTACGGTAGAAGAACTCGCAGAAGAAGTGGGGCTCACTATTCCCGTGAAAAATACCGCTCATTGGCTATTTGAAAACCGCGGCGGGCAAGCGAAATTCAATGCCGAAAATTGGAGCGTTGAAACCAAAAATTGGCAGGAAAACGGTTTTTATCAGCGGATAAATTTGCAACAAGCACAGTGCAAAGTGAAAATTTTTGTCGAAAAAGTGCAGGGAATTTGAAATATTTCGACAAAAATTGAAGGGAAAATAAATAGACATTTTTTGTCAAGTTGTTGATTTTTTAAGAAAGAAAAATATAAGCGACAAAAAAATGTCGCAAAAATGCAGAAAAAATTTGCAAAAAGATGCGCGATGTATAGAATGCTCGCCTCTCAAAAAAACGAGCGTAAGCTTGTAACTCAACTGGGGTATCGCCAAGTGGTAAGGCACCGGGTTTTGATCCCGGCATTCGTAGGTTCGAATCCTGCTACCCCAGCCATTCTTTTACTTCTCAAAACAAATTCTTCAAAGGTGGTTTCCGTGTCCAGAGGCAGTATGACCGTTTTCACGGGTAATGCTAATCCACAATTGGCACGCCAAATTGTTCAACATCTTGGTCTTCCTCTTGGTAATGCCGCAGTCAGCAAGTTTTCCGACGGTGAAATTCAAGTAGAAATTCGGGAAAATGTGCGCGGTAAAGATACTTTCATCATTCAACCGACTTGCTATCCAACTAATGACAGCGTGATGGAACTTCTGATTATGGCGGATGCTTTGCGTCGTGCTTCGGCAAATCGCATTACCGCGGTTGTTCCGTATTACGGATATTCACGGCAAGATCGCCGTCCTCGTTCGTCTCGGGTTCCTGTTTCGGCGAAAGTTATCGCCAATATGATTGCGACCGTCGGTATTGACCGTGTAATGACCCTAGATTTACACGCCGATCAAATTCAAGGTTTTTTTGATGTTCCTGTCGATAACATCTACGCCACACCGATAATCTTGAACGACATTCTTTCTCGCGATATCAAATCTCCCGTTGTTGTTTCTCCTGATACTGGCGGAGTTGTGCGTGCGAGAGCGGTAGCGAAGAGAGTTGGGACAAAATTGGCGATTATTGATAAACGCCGTCCTCGTCCGAATGAATCGGAAATTATGAACATCATCGGCGACGATATTGCCAATTGCGATTGCATCATCATCGACGATATTGTTGATACCGCTGGAACGCTTTCCAATGCCGCAACAGCTCTTAAAGAACGCGGTGCGCATAGTGTTGTCGCTTATTGCACGCACGCGGTATTGTCTGGTAAAGCGGTAGAAAATATCACTCATTCTGGTTTGGACGAATTGGTAGTAACCGATTCAATTCCTTTGCGTGAAGATGCGAAAAATTGCCGCAAAATCCGTGTACTTTCGATTGCGGGTTTGGTTGCGGAAAGTATTCGCCGTGTGCATGTTGAGGAGTCAATTTCTTCGCTATTTTCGGAATGAAATAGCGGTTTTGTGTAATGAGGGCAGCGGTCGCAGCTGTCCTTTTTTATTGGAGTTAAAAATATGTCTCAAAAACATAGTTATGAAATTAACGCTACCGTGCGCAAAGAGCAGGGAAAAGGTGCGAGCCGCCGCCTGCGTCGCGCTGGTTTAGTTCCTGCAATTGTTTATGGCGGTAAAGAAGAACCGCTTGCGATTGCGATTAAGCAAGATGAACTTGCGAAAAATGCTAAACACGACAGCTTTTTCTCGCAAATTATCAATTTGAAAATCGACGGTAAGGGCGAAGTTGAAGTTATCGTCCGTGATGTGCAACATCATGTCTATAAACCGTTGTTTTTGCATTTCGATTTCCAACGCATCGTGAAAGGTCAGGAAATTACTACTACTGTGCCGTTTAATTTTGTTAATGAAGACACCGCACACGGCGTGAAAATGCAAGGCGGTATCGTTAGCAAATTGCTCACTAGTGCGAACATCATCTGCGCACCAAAAGATTTGCCAGAAGCTATTGATGTTGATTTGGCTGCTTTGGAACTCGGTCAAACTCTGCATTTGTCCGATATTCAATTACCGAAGGGATTGCGTTTTGCTGGCGATACTTCGCAGTTGGAACAAACCGCAGTTGTGCATATCGTGCATTCTGGCGGCGGTGCGGAAGAAACTACCGAAGCTAGCGAATGACAATGCTGAAACTAATCGTCGGATTAGGAAATCCTGGTTCAGAATATGCCAAAACCCGCCACAATGCGGGTTTTTGGTTTTTAGAGAAGCTGGCAAGCGAATACGGTGGTAGTTGGCGGTTGGAAAAGAAGTTCTTTTCCGAATACGCAGAAGTCAATATCGCGGGAAATGTCGTGCGCTTAATCAAACCGCAAACATTTATGAATGCCAGTGGTAGAGCGGTTGCAGCAGCAGCGAATTTTTACCGTATCAAAGCAGAAGAAATTTTTGTCGCTCACGATGAACTCGATTTTGCGCCAGGAATTGTCAAGACAAAATTTGGCGGCGGACACGGCGGACATAACGGACTTCGCGACATTATTTCTGCTCTTGATAGCCGTGATTTTTACCGTCTGCGTTTCGGTATCGGCAGACCGCAAGATAAAAATCAAGTAATTAACTATGTTTTGAAAGCGGCGAGTAAAGATGAGCTGGAAAAAATCGATACGGCGATACATAAAGCATTAGCCGCGATGAAAATTATCTTTTCCGAACAAAATACCGCGACAGGAATTGAAAAAGCAACGCAGTTTCTGCATAGCAAGTGATTTTTACGGTTATTTCGAATTATTTTTGCGTATTTTTATTGGAATGAAAGAAATATTTGGACGCTATTTTTGAATTGACCGTTGATTTTTAAGGAAGAAAATTAACTTGGCACGGCATCTGCTTAACTTCTTCCGCCATCTAGGCTTTTTTCAACCGCGGAGATATCCGCATAAACAAAAGGAAATTATTTATGAAAAGCTTACAAAAAGGTTTCACCCTTATCGAATTGATGATCGTTATCGTAATTATCGCTATCTTGGCTGCTACTGCTCTTCCGCTTTACCAAGATTATATTTGTAAATCACAAATAAACCGTGTAAATGGTGAAGTTGCTGCTGCAAAAGATATGGTTGATGTTGCTCAATATGAAAGAAGACCAGTTTTGTTATATGTAGATTCTACGAACAAGAATTCACCATATGAACCATTAGGATTGACAGAAAAAGAAGGAGCTGATGGTGATGAAAGTGCTTCTAGTGCCCAAAATCCACCAAGATCTAATCTGATAGCTACGGATGGATTAAAAGTTACAGGTGAGATTGCGAAAAAAGAC
>JAGBJT010000037.1 GCA_017934275.1 Cardiobacteriaceae bacterium
ACGGTTTGATATGAGTGGTGTGAAATTTACTTCACCAAACGATTTACAGCAATTGTTAGACAATACACTAGGAAAATACGAGCATTTGTATGACATCCCCAGCAATCCCGAACTCTTACCAGGAATTCGCCTCAAAGATTTGATTGTCCGTGCCCGCTCTCAAACAGGTGAAAAAGTTGTCGTTTTGGTCGATGAATACGATGCACCGTTACTTGACACCGTCGTCGATGATGAAAATTTCCAAACAATGCGCACAATGCTCCGTTCTTTTTATAGTCCGCTTAAAGAATCAGGCGAACACCTGCGTTTTGTATTCCTTACGGGGATTACTAAATTCAGTCAATTGAGCATTTTTAGTGAATTAAATAACCTCAACACTATAACTATGAACGATGAATACTCCACAATTTGCGGCATAACAGAGCAAGAAATCCGCAAATTTTTAACCCAAGAGGTGCAAAATTTAGCCGCAGCATATTCCGTCGATTTTGAGGAAATGATGTTGAAATTAAAAGAAAAATACGATGGCTACCATTTCAGCCGCAATTGTCCAGACATCTACAATCCATACAGCTTACTGCGTTGCCTGCAACATAAAAATCTTGACAACCACTGGTTTTCATCAGGCACGCCAACGCATTTGACCGAACTTTTGAGTAAATACAGCATCCGCCCAGAAAATTTAGATGCCATTTCCGCCGATATCGACAGTTTCGACACCCCTACCGAATACGCCGAAACCCCAATCCCAGTGCTGTATCAGAGCGGATATTTGACGATTAAGGACTACGAAGACGGCGAATATACGCTCGGTTTTCCCAATGAAGAGGTTCGTATCGGCTTTTTGAAGGGCTTGATGCCGTATTACACGCATCTTGGCAGCGAGGAAAACCGCACTTTTATCCGCATTTTCAACCGTGCGCTCAAAAATCACGACATTGAAACGGCGATGCAAGAAATGAAAAAATTCTTCGCAAAAATTCCTTACAACGCCGAAAAACAGGATGAAAACCATTACAAAACAATTTTTTACCTTGTATTTACGCTGATTACCGCCTTTAACACTCGCACCGAACAATGCACCGCCAACGGTCGAATTGATTTGCTGGTTGAAACTCGTGATGCGGTATTTTTATTCGAATTCAAATTGCGCGGCACAGCAGAAGAAGCTTTACGGCAAATCGACGAAAAAGGCTATGCAATTCAATATGAACAGGGAGCGAAAAAGCTTTACAAAATCGGTGCTTGCTTTGATGAAGAGTTGCGGACTTTGAAGGATTGGGTTGTTGCCGAGTAGCAACGATATTTCACCGTCATTGCAACCTTCGAGCACGGTAAAGCGCAATTCCAATTTAAACTCAGTCTTGACAAAAAAAAGCCGAAAATTCCTTGCGGCAGTAGTTTTGTTCATCAAAAACTGCCAAGCATAGCCTTCGATGAAGAAGGCTTTTTTCATCAAATTGAAAACCAAGGAATAAAAATGTCCAAAAAAACTCTCGCAATTGTGCTTATGTCTGCATTTATTCTCGCTGCCTGCGGTGGAAGCGGTTCAGATAATGACATCAGCAATAATTATCAGCCAGCACCGAATTCTGACAATCAAAATAGCGGTTCTAACTCTTCTAACGGCGGTGCAAATAGCAGTAACGGCGAAACAGCTAACAGCGAACAGCCTTTTGAATTAAAACAGCCATACACTTTCTTCGTAACAGACGGTAAGGGGACAATTCTTTCACCAAAGACTTCATATACTGGCTATGTAACTAATGGAACAACTATTAGCGGCTATACATTAGAAGATTACGATGACCTAAACCAAAATTCCGCCAAAGAACAAAAACCATATAACAATATCTATACAGCAGCTATTGGAGATGGCACTTGGACATTCGGAGCAACAGAAGGTGAACGCGGTGCAGCTTATGCAAGATATGGTTTTCATCTAATATAGTCGTTCCATTCAAAATAATACTGCGTTAGCTTCGCCTCGCCGTATTCTAGATACTGTCTTCGGCTCGCTGCCTTGTCTTATTTTGAACTGAAACGACTATACCACACGATGAGAAGGTAGGCTATGGTTTCTTCTACGCAGGAACAAAAACAGAAATCAACACTATGCCGACAACTGGTCAAGTTACTTATTTAGGCAAAGCCATTGCAGCTAATCTCAACACTCCTGACGCTGAAAAATATTTTGGCGATAGCTCATTCCAAGTAGATTTCGGTAGCAAAAAATTAACTGGCACTTTGGATAATTGGCAATCCGTCGAAACGATGCCAGCAATGCAAGCGGTAAATATCGAAGCGGATATCCGTGCCAATACCTTCCAAGGCACGGCGAATTCAACTGGTTATGCCGAAGGTAAGTTCTACGGTCCAGATGCTGCAAATATCGCGGGCTCATTTGATGATAAAGACCAAAAACTCTTCGGCGTTTTTGGAGCGAATAAGCAATAAAAAATTAACCGCCTTTTAAATGAAAAAAATCCCGTCATTTCGGCGGGATTTTTTTCATTTTTTAAGCGCAAGTCTTTCTCATTGCTTGTAATGTTCTTCAATTCTATTGAGTTCACAAGCCACTTGCAATCCTTTTGTACAAGCTTCTAATGAATAGTTCATTGCTTGTAAATCAGCTGGTACAGGACCTTCTGGTTTTATTTCTCCAGACATATAGCTAACCGCTAAATAATACATAGCCTTTGTATTACCAGCTTCTGCTGATTTTTTTAAATATTTATGTGCTTTATTTTTATCCTGTTGTACGCCATTCTGACCAAGGAGTAAATAATCTCCCAATCTGAATGCTGCGTCTCCATCAATATCATTTGCGAGAGAGGCAGCTTCTTCAAGTATTTTTAGCCCTTTATTAATATCTTTTTCCAGTGTTTTTTTATCGGCAAATGTGCAACCACCTTGTATATAACATTCAGCCAATGTTACTTTGGCAACACTAATACCCATAGAAGATAATCTTTCGATGTCATTCAATGAATGAGGTACATCTTCTGAAAAAGCAGAAAAACTCATAAAAAACAATAGGGCTGATAAATAACATTTCATTTTTAATCCTTTTATATATGGCAGTTAATTAAGAGGATAGTTTTTTGTCAAGCGAAAAACCAATTCCAGAGTAGTCTGAAATGCGTTTATATTATATATAACTTGATTTTTATGACAACGGCAAAGTGAAACTAATTTTTGCTCCCGAGAGTTTTTCGGCTTTACCTGCGTTAATTTTTCCGCCGTGCTCTTCGATAATTTTTTTCACCACCGCAAGTCCAATTCCCGAACCTTTAACTTTTGTCGTTACATACGGCTCAAAGGGATCTTTACTCAAATCGCTAAACCCCGTGCCGTCATCTTCAATTTCGCAGATTATTTCCTGATTTTCTTGATAAATATCGATAGCGATTTGAATATTTTTTTCATCATTTGCTTCAAGCGCATTTTTCAAAATATTGTGCAAAACTTGCCGTATTTGCACCGCATCAAAATTCACTTGCGGTAATTCAGCGCAATTTATCGTAATTTGGCAATTTTGATACATATCGCAAACCTCTTGCAGTAGTTTGCCGAAATCGCCCTTTTTCTGCCGAAGTTCCAATGGTTTCGCAAAAGAACCGAAATCGCTCACCATTTGCTGCATTGCCTCAACTTGATTGATTATTGTCGTCGTAGCACGGTCGAGAATCCGTTCTTCATCGCTACCTTTAACCTTATCCGTAAGCTTTCTTTGCAGGCGTTCTGCTTGTAAGCGAATTGGAGTAAGCGGATTTTTTATTTCGTGAGCAAGCCGTCTTGCAACTTCTTCCCAAGCAACATTTCTCTGCTGTTGCTTAAAACCAGTTACATCTTCGGCAACTAATAAAGTATTACTTTTACCTTCGGTTATAAATTTCACAGCATATGAAAGCAAAACTAAACGCTTACCTGTTTTTGACAGAGTAATTTCTTTTTGCCAATAATTTTCTAAATCAAAAGCATCAGTTATCTCTTCTAAAAATTCCTGAAATAAGCTGGAATATTCCACATTGTTTATCAATAAATCTTGCGGTAGCGTGAATATTTTTTTAGCGGAACTATTTGCAACCAAAATCTTTTTCTCGCTATCAAACACAAATACGCAAGCTGAAATATGCTCCAAAACTAGGGATAAAAAATTTCGTTGCTCTGTAATTTCTCGGTTAATTTTTTTCTCTGTCTCACGGCTGTTATGCAAATTCACCAGCATCGCGTTGAAATTATTACCCAACAAGCCAAGATCGTTATTAGGCAGATGTTTGACAGGCTGCGAAAAATCACCTCTTTGCACCGCTTTGGAAGATGCAATCAACTGCCGCAAAGGACGCGACATTGCATCACCGAACAAAATGCTAATTCCGAGCACAATGAGTAGCGTTAAAAGAAAAATCAAAGCCAAAATCATCAAAATCGCTTGCGACAAATACGGTTGCAAATACTTCCGCAGACGCTCCGTTTTATAACTTTCCCGCAGACGATTACTTACTAAATTAAATTGCCCGGGCAGAGAAAAAATCGTCTGTAAGTAAATCGGCTCACGATTTTGACTATTGATTGCAAGGATTGTTTTGATTTGATAACCATCTTCAACGCTGACAAATTGCACGAGCACATCTTCAAATTCCCGCAAACGCAAAAGTTCATTCACACTCGGATAAGGAGACGACATTTGGGATAAATCTTGATTGGCAAAAGCGAGCAAATTTCCTTGATGATCAAAAACAGCAATTTCATCGGCATTTGCTTGGGCACGCAATTTTTCAACTTGCCCCAGCAGTTGGGAATAATTCAAATTACTCACTACATCGGCGATTAAATTACTCTGCAACAGCACTTCATCACGGCGAATTTGTACCGCCGTATCGGCAAGCAAAACCGCATCCTCTAAATTTTCTTCCCTATCAGAATTAAAAATCTGTTCGATGTCATAAGAAATAAAAAGCCAAGCAAAACAAAAAATTCCCAAAATCGGAATTGCAGAAACAAATAAAAATTTCGAAGCAAAGGAAAGCGACAATCTCGCGCCTTCGGTTTTAGAAAAAATCTTGCGAAGTAATTGAAAAACCTGCCGACATACAACTAAAAACAAAATTAACAGCGAAACCGCTAAACAAGTCAAAATCAAGTTGTAATTCTTTATCGCGACAAGCGGATTATTTGCACCATAAGCAAGCAGATAAATGCTAAAAAAACTCGCAGCTGCGGTGATTATTCCAAGCAGCAGAAAAAAAGAAAATTTGAACTTGGAATATTTCTTCTTGTTTATAGATATTTTTTTAGCAACAGCGAAATTTTCAACGGGATTTGTCGAGAGCAAGGAATTATTCACGGTAAAAAAACTGGTTTTAACAAAAATGCCGCTGATTTTAAGTCTGGCGAATGTTCTGCGATTAAATATAAAAAAACAAGAAAAATTCAGAGTAAAACGCAATTTATAAACCACGAGAAAGTAAAAAAATTGCACTAAAAACTAGACTTTTTCGGTTTAGCTGTTATATTTACGCACGGCACGGCTGCTTGGCTCGTGTTTCCATTGTCCTCTGATCCTAATAGTCTTTTAGGCTTTGGATACTGAATACGGTAGGGAGTGCAGGCCCACTTCGCTTCGGCGACCAGGGAAGCCCAAATATCGGGTAGGTATTCCGCTTGAACCTTCTGGGTTCAAGGACGCAGGATAGCGGCTATGGCGGTCGTGCCTCTTCTCTTTATTCTCTTTATATTCCCTCTTTCTATGCTCTCCTCATTTTTTTCCGCACATAAAGAAACGGTTTTCTTGAAAGAAGACAAAGAAACCGCGAGCAATTTAATTAAGCTCAAAGAAATTAGAAATCAGCTGCAAGGTTCAAATAAAAACAAAATCGACAAAGAAATTAAACAAATTGAAGCTGGCATCTACGGTGAAGAAAAAATCATCTTCGAACTCAAACACTCTCATATTCCCTCGTTCGTTTTGCACAATCTGCGTCTCGAATGGCAAGGCTTAACGGCACAAATCGACTTTCTCGTCATTAGCGCGAAAAATTGCTTTGTTATCGAATGCAAAAATTTATATGGCGATATCGAAATCGACGCAAACGGTGATTTTTACCGCTTATTCAACTCACACAAAGAAGGTTTTTATAGTCCAATCACGCAAAACAACCGCCATATCGAACTTTTGCGCCAACTTCGCGCGGTAGAAAAAAATTTCCTCGCCAAAGCGATATTCAATGCTGGTTTTAGTCATAACTATCACGGATGTGTAGTGCTAGCTAATCCCAAAACGGTTTTACATAGCGCGCAAGCACCAGATGAAATAAAAAAACAAGTTATCCGCTTGGACAAACTCATCGATTTCATCAAAGAAACTGATAAGCAAACAAAAATTGCAATGTCTGATAAGCAAATGCGAGATTTAGCCGAATTCTTTTTGAATGCGCATCGAGATAATCCGATTGATTACAGCGAAAAATATCTGCAGATGCTTGATAAACAAGATGAGGCGGTAAAAAATCTGCAAATTTCCGAGCAAGAAGAAATAAATACGGAAAGCAATAACAAGGAAGAATTAGAAGAAATAAATACGGAAAGCAATAACAAAGAAGAATTCAAAGAAATAAATCAGGCTCATTCCGATGACAATTCCACCCCACTCTGCCCAAAATGCGGTGCAAAGATGATTTTAAGAACGGCTAAAAAAGGGAAAAATATTGGTGAGGAGTTTTACGGCTGTTCGAACTTTCCTAAATGCCGCCAAGTGCGGAAAAAATAAGTCGCGTGCCACGACGGGCAATCCCGCTGCGAGCGGGGGCGAATCCTACTTTGTATCTACAAGTACCGTTATTTGTATTTATTTGCAAAAACAAATCCTCCGTTTTTTACACGGCGGATTTTTTGTTTTTCACCATAATTGCGAGACTTGCCAACGATAAGGCGTGGCAATTTACTTACCGCAACCGTCATTTTGAGCCGTAGGCGAAAAATCTCTGCCGCAAATCCTCTTGACTTCTTAATTATTATCGCTGATACTTTATTTATAGAGCGTAATTTGTAATTTATCCAAGGAAACTTATATGAGAAATTTATTGAC
>JAGBJT010000006.1 GCA_017934275.1 Cardiobacteriaceae bacterium
AAATTGACGGTGGAAAATAAAAAATCCGCCGTATCAAAAAACAGCGGATTTGTTTGCAAATAAATACAAATAACGGCACTTGTAGATGCAAAGTAGGATTCGCTCCCGACCGCGTCGGGTTGCCCGTCGTGGCACACGACCGCCCCCGCGCGCCGCGGGCGGCGGATTTGTTTTGCAACTAAATACAAAAACGGCACTCGTAGGTTCAAATAAGGAACGCCCGTCGTGGCACGCGACCGACCGCGTCGGGCGGGCGGTAAATTATTAAGCGTTTGTTTGTTGCAATTGCCTTAATTTTTCTGCGATTTCGCTGATTTTGATGCGGATTGCATCTTTTTCGCGGCGTAATTTCCACTCAACTTCACCGTCGGCAAGTGTTTTATCAGAAATCACAATCCGCGCTGGAATACCGATTAAATCTAAATCCGCGAACATAAAACCAGGTCTGCGGTTGCGGTCATCGATTGCCACATCAAAGCCTTTCGCTAGAAGTTCCTGATACAAATCTTCCGCGGCTTTTTGCACATTCGGTGATTTTTGTGCGTTTATCGGTGCAATGACCGCGGTGAATGGCGCAATGGCGAGCGGCCAAATGATGCCGTATTCATCGTTATTTTGCTCAATTGCTGCTGCGACTATTCGCGATACGCCAATACCGTAGCAGCCCATTTGCGGCGTGATTTTGCTACCGTCTTCGCCTGTGCAAGCAAGCGACAAAGCTTCGGAATATTTTGTGCCGAGTTGGAAAATATGTCCGACTTCAATTCCGCGAGCGATTTGCAATTTCCCTTTACCGTCAGGAGAAGGGTCGCCAGCTACGGCATTGCGCAAATCGGCAGTTTGCGGAGTAGGGCAATCGCGTCCCCAGTTGCAGTTGATGTAGTGATAACCGTCTTCGTTAGCACCGACGGAAAAATCACTCACCGCAGCCGCCGCATAATCCGCAATCACCGTGATATTAGACGGTAAATTGATAACTCCCAGCGAACCAAAACCCGCACCGAATGCCGCTTTTACTTCATCTTCCTCTGCCATCGCAAATGGTTTTGCAACCTGCGGCAAATTCTCCGCTTTGATGGAATTGAGCTCGTGGTCGCCGCGCAAAATGAGTGCGACTAAACCGTCCGTGCCTTTCACTACCAAGGTTTTGAGCGTTTTTTCGATTGCTATACCGTGATTTTTTACTAGCTCATCAATGGTTTTAGCCTGCGGTGTTGCGATTTTTTCCATATTCGCTGTTGGTGCGGCAGGGGAATTTTGCGGTAAGGTCGCCGCTTTTTCGATGTTCGCTGCGTAATCGCTCTCGTCAGAAAAGGCAATCGCGTCTTCGCCAGTAGCCGCAATAATGTGAAATTCGTGCGAAGAATCACCGCCAATAGAACCGTTATCCGCCAGCACCGCACGGTAATTCAACTGCAATCGCTCGAAAATCCGACAATACGCCGCACGCATCTTCGCGTAACTATCACGCATTCCATCTAAGTCTAAATCGAAGGAATACGCATCTTTCATCAGAAATTCTCGCCCCCGCATCACGCCAAACCGCGGACGCACTTCGTCTCGGAATTTCCATTGAATTTGATACATATTCACAGGCAGTTGTTTGTAAGTTGCTAAATCACGCTTAACAAGGTCGGTGATGATTTCTTCGTGCGTCGGACCAATGCAATAAGCGCGCTCGTGGCGGTCGCTAAAACGCAATAATTCTGGACCATAAGCCTCCCAACGACCGCTTTCCTGCCAAAGTTCCGCTGGCTGCGCCGACGGCATTAGCACTTCCAAAGCACCTGCACGGTTCATTTCCTCACGCACAATCGCTGCAACTTTATTCAAAACACGCAATCCCAACGGTAACCAAGAATAAATTCCTACTGCGGTTTGCCGAATCATTCCAGCTCGCAACATCAATTGATGGCTAATAACCTCAGCCTCCGCTGGCGTTTCCTTCTGCGTAACTAACCAAAATTGTGAAAGACGCATTGTTTTCTCCCTCGAAAATGTGGTAATAAAAAAGCCAATCCGCTAAGGGATTGGCTTTTGCATTGCAGTTAGAAAAATATCAATCACAAAGCGATTTGATGCTTTCTTCTGCTTCTTTCTTGCGAGTTTGAATCGCATCTTTTGAAAGAGGAACTAAATTGCCACGACCGTCATCTTCATAAACAACAGTTTTGGTGTTCATCATTGACAAGTTCTTTTTAGCGGTATCACAGCGTTGTTGGCGAGTGATTGTTCCTGGAACTTCGCTAGTAGAAGGAGCGTTTGGATCAACAGCAGCGTTGTTAGATTCACCAGTCAAATCTTCTTGCGTTACACGAACTGGACGGATTACATTTGAATCTTTGCCGTTAGCGTATGGACGGTCTTTGCGGATTTCCATTCCGTATTCATTCAACATTGTGAATTCGGTTACACCGCGAGCTGGGCGTTTGGCGTAGCGAGTTTTGCCGCCTTCTTTCCATTTATATACAACGAATTGTTTTTCAAGAGTTTTATTTACACCATCTTGAGCAAAAGCGGCTACTGAAACAGCACAAATTACAGCCGCGATAATTGATTTTTGCAACATTTGCGATTTCCTATTTGTTTGGGTTGATTTAGAAAAGTCCGCGCATTCTAAATTAAAACGCACAGAAAAGTTGCGAAAATGCAACAAAAATTTCATATTTGCTTTTCAGCAGTATTTCCGAGCAATTTTTCTAGCATAAACCGCGCTGCAATCCAAATTATTTTTTTCAGTGAAATTTGTTTTATGAAATAACGACCGCATTAAGTGGAGCTCAAAGGCAATAGTTGCGCTTTGTTACAATCTCATTCCCTTATTAACCCTTATATACAAGGAGATTCTTCGATGAAAAAACCTGTTCGCGTAACCATTACTGGTGCAGCTGGAAATATTGGCTATGCAATGGCTTTCCGTATTGCAGCTGGCGATATGCTCGGTCCTGATCAACCTGTAATTTTGCAATTGTTGGAAATTACGCCAGCACTTGGTGCTTTGCAAGGCGTTGTGATGGAATTAAACGACTGTGCATTCCCGCTTTTACATTCAGTAATCGCGACCGATGATTTAAGCGTTGCGTTCAAAGATACTGATTATGCTTTGTTAGTTGGTGCTCGTCCGCGTGGTCCAGGTATGGAACGCAAAGATTTATTAGCCGCTAACGGTGCGATTTTTGCTCCACAAGGTAAGGCTATCAACGATTACGCTTCACGCGATGTAAAAGTTTTAGTAGTTGGAAATCCAGCAAATACCAATGCTTTGATTGCGCAAGCTTCTGCTCCTGATATCAATCCGCGTCAATTTACGGCGATGACTCGTCTTGACCATAACCGTGCTATGTCGCAACTTGCGGAAAAAACTGGCACTCACAATACCGACATCAAGAAGATGATTATCTGGGGTAACCACTCATCTACCCAATATCCAGACATCAATTTCGCTACCGTGCAAGGCAAACCTGCTAAATCGGTAGTTGATGATGCTTGGTATAAAGAAACTTTCATTCCAGAAGTGCAACAACGCGGTGCGGCGATTATCAAAGCTCGTGGTGCTTCTTCTGCGGCATCGGCTGCATCAGCGGCGATTGACCATATGCGCACTTGGGCTTTGGGAACTGCGGAAGGTGATTGGGTAAGTATGGCGATTCCTTCTGATGGTTCTTACGGTATTGCTCCTGGTGTGATTTATTCATATCCCGTAACTTGTAAAGACGGTAAATATGAAATCGTGCAAGGTTTAGAAATCGATGCATTTAGCCGTGAAAAAATGGACGCTACCGATAAAGAACTTCGCGAAGAAGCAGCAGCAGTTGCTGATTTGTTGAAGAAATAATTTTTTCGGTAAATGAAAAAAGACCGCCGCAACAAACGGCGGTTTTTTTATGAAAGATGCTTGCTTTTTACGGATTAAGGATTAGCGATGTTGAAAGAAAAAGTTCTTTACAGCCGCGATGGCAAATATATTCCGCGTATTGCGGCGATTCACGATTTATGCGGTTACGGAAAATGTTCGCTGGGAGTTGCGATTCCTGTTTTGTCGGCGGCTGCTTGTGATGTTTGCCCTGTTCCGACGGGAATTTTTAGTAGTCATACCGCCTTTCCAGGTTGGTATATGCACGACACTACCGCGATTTTGACCGATTATTTGAACGCTTGGAAAAATATCGGAGTTGAGATTGATGCGGTTTATTCAGGATTTTTAGGCGCGCCTGAACAAGTCGCGGCTATTCGTCGGGTTTATCAGGAATATCCGCGGGCTTTGAAGTTGGTTGATCCTGTAATGGCGGATCACGGCAAAATTTATCCGACATACACGCCAGAGCTTTGTGCGGCGATGGCGAGTTTGGCAAAAGATGCCGATATCTTGACCCCGAACTTGACCGAAGCGGCGATTATTCTGAGCGAACCGATTGGCGATGAATGGGCGGGCGCGAATATTTCCGATAGTGAGGCAGAGCGGATTGTGAAAGCATTGCTTGCGCTTGGTGCAAAAACCGTTATCTTGAAGGGAATTAACCGTGATGACGGTGTAATCCGTAACTTCATCGGTAGCGGTGATGAAGTTTTGGAAGTGAATAATGAATTTTTACCGTATATGCTGCACGGAACGGGAGATTTATACGCTTCTGCATTGCTTGCGGCGGTGATGGCTGGTAAAACGATTTTGCAGGCAACCGAATTTGCAGGTAATTTGACCAAAGACGCGATGATTGTGAGTAGCTATCAGCCCGACTACAAAAATCGCGGTGTAAGCTTTGAACCGTTGCTGGGAAAAATCAGCGATTTGTTGGATTAACACGATTTACGGCATTGTTATTGACATAAGGAGATGAATATGAATATTGAAGGCAAGACTCCGAAATATCACCGTATCCTGCTCAAAATGAGCGGTGAAGCTTTGATGGGCGAGCAATCTTTCGGATTAGATGCGACGACAATCAACCGAATTGCGGCAGAAATCGGAGTTCTGAACCGTGCAGGAGTTGAAGTCGCGATTGTGATTGGCGGCGGTAATTTATTCCGCGGTGCGCAGCTTGCGGCTTTGGGAATGGAACGCGTCGCGGCGGATCATATGGGAATGCTGGCAACTTTGATGAATGCTTTGGCGGTGCAAGATGCACTCGAACAATTGCAAATTCCAGCGCGGGTTATGTCGGCTTTACGGGTAGATGAGGTTTGCGAACCGTTTATTCGTCGCCGTGCTATTCGGCATTTGGAGAAAGGTCGGGTGGTGATTTGCGCTGCGGGAACGGGTAATCCATTTTTTACAACCGATTCGGCGGCAAGCTTACGGGCAATTGAGCTGGAAGTCGATGCAATGCTCAAAGCCACCAAAGTCGATGGAATTTATTCCAAAGATCCGAAAAAATTCCCCGATGCCGAAAAATATGACAAGCTGACATATCAACAAGCTTTAATCGAAAATTTGCAAGTTATGGACGCAACTTCAATCGTAATGTGCCGTGATAACAAAATGCCGTTGATTGTTTTTGATTTGACTAAACACGATGAAATTATCCGTGCGGTATTCGGTGAGGCAGTCGGAACGGTGATTGATTCTTAAATTGCTGTAATTTGTAATAACTGAACATTTATATATAAAACCGAAAACGGAGTTTTTATGTTGAACGAAATTATTAAAAATGCAGAAGCAAGAATGCAAAAGAGTATTGCTTCTCTTGAAACGGAAATGAGCAAAATTCGCACAGGAAGGGCGAATGTTTCCTTGTTAGACCATATCGAAGTTGATTATTACGGTTCGATGGTTCCACTTTCGCAGGCGGCAAATGTTTCGGTAAGCGATTACCGTGCTTTGTCAATTCAAATCTGGGAAAAAGATATGGTTAGCAAAATTGAAAAGGCGATTATCAATTCCGATTTGGGACTGACACCGCGCACCGCTGGACAGACTATTCATATCAATTTGCCACCGCTTACCGAAGAACGGCGCAAGGAACTCGTAAAAGTCGTGAAAGGCGAGGGCGAGCAGGGCAAAGTTGCAATCCGCAATATTCGCCGCGATGCTAATGCGGAAATTGCCAAGCTGCTAAAAGATAAAACCATCTCCGAAGACGAGGATAAAAAAGCCCAAACTGATGTGCAAAAACTTACCGATAAATATGTCGAACAAGTAGAAAAAGTGCTGGCGGAAAAAGAAAAAGAATTGATGGAAGTTTGAGGTGTTAGATGAAAGGCGGAAGTTTGTACTTCCGCTTTTTTTATGTGTAATCGACATTAAATTGATGAAATATTCCTTCAGATTATTGATTAAATTCCGCGCTTTTCAGAGTACTCTGAAAACAGTTCTTGACAAAGAACTGTTTTGTTAGCTTTGTTATGGTTGTTCCAATTAAAAATAATATTTAGTTAGCTTCGCCTCTCCGTATGCGCAGATATAGTCGTTTCAGTTCAAAATAAGACAAGGCAGCGAGCCGAAGACAGTATCTAGAATACGGCGAGGCGAAGCTAACGCAGTATTATTTTGAAATGGAACGACTATACTGTCTTCGGCTCGCTGCCTTTTCTTATTTTGAATTGAAACGACTATATTTTTAAGAAAAAGTGGAAATTTGAGTTTTCCGCTTTTTTGAAGAACAAAAAATGAATTTTGTAGATGCGCTATATGCAAAAATTACTATTGAATGCTGAACGCAATAAATAAAAAAACCCCGAAAAAATCGGGGATTTTTTATTGAGCAGTTCTGCCTGTGAAATCGTTTAGCGTTTTGCTCGACGGATAGCTGAAAGTTGTGCCGCAATTTGAGCCAATTCGAGTTGAGCCATTGCGTGTTCGTCGCTAGATTCAACGCCTTTCATCCGCTCTTCGGCTCGTTCCTTGGCTTTTTTTACCGCTTCTTCGTCTAAATCCGCTGCGTGCAGAGCCTCGTCGGCAAGAATTATGGTTTTGTGTGGTTGAACTTCTAAAAATCCACCAGAGATATACAAAACTTCTTCCTTATTGCCTTCCAGTTGCAAGCGAACTTGTCCCGCTTTCAAATTTGCCATTAAAGGAGTGTGTCCAGCCAAAACTCCCAACTCGCCAGCTTCTGCTGTCGCGGAAACTTGTAGTACATCGCCCTCGTAAAGAAGGCGATCTTGACTAACTACACTAACCTGAAAAGGTTTCATAACGACCTCCTTTTAGGCTTTTTCTTTCATCTTCTCGGCTTTTGCAACCGCTTCGTCAATTGATCCAACCATATAGAAAGCTTGTTCAGGAAGATGATCGTATGCGCCATCAACAATTCCCTTGAAGCCAGCGATTGTGTCTTTCAAATTGACATATTTACCAGGCGAACCTGTGAATACTTCCGCAACGAAGAACGGTTGCGATAAGAAGCGTTGAATTTTCCGAGCGCGGGTAACGATTTGTTTGTCTTCTTCCGACAATTCGTCCATACCCAAAATCGCAATGATGTCGCGCAATTCTTTATAGCGTTGCAAAACACCTTGCACACGGCGTGCTACGGTGTAATGTTCTTCACCAACGATTAATGGGTCAAGCTGGCGTGAAGTTGAATCCAAAGGATCTACCGCTGGATAAATACCGAGCTCAGCAATTTGCCGTGAAAGCACGATAGTTGAATCCAAGTGCGCGAAAGTCGTTGCAGGAGAAGGGTCGGTTAAGTCGTCCGCAGGAACATAAACCGCTTGAATTGAAGTGATTGAACCTTTTTTGGTTGAAGTAATGCGTTCTTGCAATTTACCCATTTCTTCCGCCAAAGTCGGTTGATAACCTACCGCAGATGGTATCCGTCCAAGCAATGCTGATACTTCCACACCTGCCAAGGTATAACGGTAAATGTTATCAACGAAGAACAACACATCGCGACCTTCTTCACGGAAATACTCCGCCATTGTCAAACCAGTGAGTGCCACACGGAAACGGTTACCAGCAGGCTCGTTCATCTGACCATAAACCAAGGAAACTTTATCCAAAACTTTGGATTCTTCCATTTCGTGGTAGAAGTCATTACCTTCACGAGTCCGTTCCCCAACACCCGCGAACACGGAATAACCGCTGTGCTCGATAGCGATGTTACGGATTAACTCCATCATATTTACCGTCTTACCTACACCAGCACCGCCGAACAATCCGACTTTACCGCCTTTTGCAAACGGGCAAAGCAAGTCAAGAACTTTGATACCAGTTTCAAGCAATTCGGTTGAGTTTGACAATTCTTCATAAGCAGGAGCTTTACGGTGAATTGCCCATTTTTCTTCGGCTTGAATTTCGCCTGCGTGATCCACTGGCTCCCCCAGAACATTCATAATCCGTCCCAAAGTTGCTTTACCAACAGGAACGGTAATTGGACCGCCAGTATTTTCAACTGTCATTCCACGCACCAAACCTTCGGAAGAACCCATCGCAATCGTGCGCACTACGCCGTCGCCGAGCTGTTGTTGTACTTCGAAAGTAACGCCAGCTTGCGCACAAACTAGGGCATCGTTGATGTTTGGTATCTGTGAAGTTTCAAATTCAATATCGACCACCGCGCCGATAATTTGCACAATCTTTCCAGAACTCATAAATAATTAGACCTCTCTAAAATTAAACCGCATCGGCACCAGCGACGATTTCCGTCAATTCTTGCGTGATTGCCGCTTGACGAGCTTTGTTGTAACGCAATTGCAATTCGTTAATCAGATTGCCAGCATTATCGGAAGCACTCTTCATCGCTACCATTCTTGCCGACATTTCCGAGGCGATATTCTCTAAAACCGCTTGCTTAACCAAACTTTCGATGTAGCGTTTTAATAGACGGCTTAATAAAACCTCTGGATTTGAGTCGTAGAGATAATCCCAAGAATGACCAGCGAGTTGTTCATCAGCGTAAGACACGCTTGCTGGAAGTAATTGCATTAGCGACGGTTTTTGCGACATCGCGTTTTCAAAAATGTTTGCGGCTACGAAAACTTTTTGCAGCTCACCTTTTTCATAAGCTTCAACTATCGGATTGATGCCGCCAATTAAATCGGTAATTTTTGGATCTTCTGGATAGTTTTCCACGCAAGATAAAAGCTGCGCCTTGATACGGCTAACAAATCCTGCACCCTTGCGACCGAAAACAGAAATGACAATTTCGTGTCCTTTTTCTTTTTCTTCGCGCACCGACTGCATTACCGTTTTGAATAAGTTGATATTCAGACCGCCGCACAAACCTCTATCGGTCGAAACAATGATGTATCCGACTTTTTTAACATCGCCAGATACAGGTGTTAAATAAGGGTGTTGCTTACCGCTTGTGGCTTTAACTAGGTGATTGATAACCCGTAATAAGTTTTGCGTATAAGGACGACCGACGCGCATTTGTTCTTGCACGCGTCGGACTTTTGAAGCCGCTACCATTTCCATTGCGCGAGTGATTTTCTGCGTGTTTTTCACGCTTTTAATCTGCCCGCGTATTTCTTTGGCATTAGACATAACAGTTCTTCCTTACCAAGTGCCTTTTGCTTTGAATTCGTCCAAAGCGGATTTGATTCCAGCTTCGATTTCGTCGTCGTAAGCACCTTTTTCGTTGATTTTGTCGAGCAAATCTTTATGTTCATTACGCATAAAGTTCAACATCGCCGCTTCGTAACGACCAACTTCATCAACCGCGACTTCGTCTAAATAGCCTTTATCAGCTGAAAAGAGCGAAATTGCCATTTCCGCAACACTCAAAGGTGAGTATTGTTTTTGCTTCATTAATTCGGTTACGCGTTGTCCGTGTTCTAATTGCTTACGAGTAGTTGCGTCCAAATCCGATGCAAATTGCGCAAACGCTGCCAATTCACGATATTGAGCCAGTGCTAAACGAACACCGCCACCGAGCTTCTTGATAATCTTGGTTTGCGCTGCGCCACCAACCCGTGATACTGATAAACCAGCGTTGATAGCAGGACGGATACCAGCGTTGAATAAGTCGGTTTCGAGGAAAATTTGTCCGTCAGTGATTGAGATTACATTCGTCGGAACGAAAGCCGAGACATCTCCACCTTGGGTTTCAATAATCGGAAGGGCAGTCAATGAACCAGTTTTGCCTTTAACTTCGCCGTCGGTTAATCTTTCAACTTCGGCAGCGTTGATTCTTGATGCTCTTTCTAACAAACGAGAATGCAAATAGAAAACATCACCAGGGTAGGCTTCACGACCAGGCGGACGACGCAATAACAATGAAATTTGACGGTAAGCCCAAGCTTGCTTGGTCAAATCATCGTAAATAATCAGAGCGTCTTCACCGCGATCACGGAAATATTCACCCATCGCGCATCCCGTATAAGCAGCGATATATTGCATCGCAGCAGAATCAGAAGCCGAAGCCGCAACGATAATGGTGTGTTTGAGAGCATCGTGTTCTTCGAGTTTGCGCACAACCGAGGCGATTGAAGATGCTTTTTGACCGATAGCGACATAAATACATTTCACATCGGTATCTTTTTGATTGATGATGGTATCTACCGCAATTGCAGTTTTACCAGTTTGACGGTCGCCGATAATCAATTCCCGTTGTCCGCGACCAATTGGCACCATCGCATCAATTGATTTCAAACCTGTTTGCAAAGGTTGATCAACAGATTGCCGTTCGATAACCCCAGGAGCAATTTTTTCAATCGGCGAAGTATCAGAAGTTTCAATCGCACCTTTACCGTCAATAGCTTGACCGAGCGCATTTACAACCCGACCGAGCAAATTGCGACCGACTGGAACTTCCAAAATTTTGCCAGTACATTTAACTTTATCGCCTTCGCGCAATTGTGAGTATTCACCCAAAACAACCGCACCGACGCTATCTCTTTCTAAATTTAATGCGAGAGCGTATTCACCGCCAGGTAACTCAACCATTTCACCAAGCATTACCTGCTGCAAGCCTTGAATACGGACAATGCCGTCAGACACGCTGATTATGGTTCCCTCGACTTTGCTCTCAACTTTATTGTCATAATCAGCAATCTTGTCTTTAATAAAACTGCTGATTTCTGCTGCATTTATTTGCATATAGTTAATTCCTCAAATCTTTTCAAGCTTGCGCGCAAAACTATTTAAGCGTCCCTGTATCGATTGATCGATAACTTGTCCGTCAAATTCAATTTTGATTCCTGCAATCAGTTCAGGCTTTTCAATGATTTTTAACAGCAAACCGCGTCCTTGTGCCTTCTTTTTCAAAAGAGCAATAATCGATTGCTTTTGAGCTGGCGTTAGAGATTTAGCTGTATAAACAGTTACTGGTGTGCGTCCTTTGCCTTCATTGAGTAACTCTTCAAAGACTTGGGCAACTTCGGGAATAATCTGCAAGCGTCCGTTGTCGTGCAGAATATTCAGGAAATTTAACTCTTTCGCACTTAAACCTTCACCGCGCGCTTTTGTAAAAAATTCTCCCAACCAAGATTGAAATTCACTAATAAAACCTTGGGCCGATAAGCGTTTTGTAAATTCGGGACCGCCTGTAACCTTGGCAACGGCAGTTAAAAAAGACTGCCATTGCTCGATATTACCGTCCGCGACCGCTTGTTCATACACTGCTTTCGCATATGGTCTTGCTATGGTTTCGGATTGAGACATATCAGAATTTCTCTGTCAGTTCCTGCAAAAGTTGTTCGTGATCTTTTGCATTGATTTCACGACCGACGACTTTTTCAGCACCTTCGATAACCAAAGCGGATAACTTTCCACGCAACTCTTGCTGCGCTTGACGCTGTTCGTGTTCGATTTGCGCTCTGGCTTGATTTAATTCAAGAGTTCCAGCTTTCTTCGCATCTTCACGAGCAGCATCAACGATTTGTCCCGCTTGTTTTTGCGCTTGAGTCAAAATTTCGTTAGCTTGCTTTTTCGCATCAGCTATCGTGTCTTGCAATTGCTGTTCAGCAGATTGCAGTTTGAATCTTGCGCTGTCCGCCATACTCAAACCGTCGGCAATTTTCTTTTGCCGTTCAGCTGAAATAGAAGCAAAAATCGGCCAAATGTATTTGTGAACAAACCACCAGAAGACCAGAAAAGTGCCTATTTCACCAATCAGCGTTAGATTTATTCCCATTTCTAGGACTCCTCTGTATGCTGAAAATCAGCCGATTATTGAAGAGCGCCGATTAATGGATTTCCAAATACCAACATCAACGCAATAACTACCGCGATCATCGCAACCGCATCTAATAAACCAGCAATAATGAAGAATTTACCTTGCAATGGGTTCATCATTTCAGGTTGGCGTGCGCTACTTTCGAGATATTTACCGCCAAGCAAACCAAAACCAATTGCGGTTCCAAGAGCAGCAAGACCCAAAATAATACCGATAGCAATAGCAGAAAGACCTTGAACTTGTGCAAGAGCTGCAATTTTATCCATAGGAAATAACCTCCGATTTATGTATGGACTATGAAAAAATTAATGATGAGCTTCAACCATTGAAATATAAACAACGGTCAAAATCATGATGATGTATGCCTGAATGCTAACAATCAAAATATGGAAGATAGCCCAAGCACCACCAGGTAAAAACTGAACAAAAAACGGCAAAAGCCCGATGAGAATAAAGACTAATTCACCCGCGAATAAGTTTCCGTAAAGACGCAATGAGAGAGAAATAACTTTTGCCATGTCCTCAATAATCCGCATAACCAGATTGATTGGGAAAAGAATGATTTTGAATAAGAAATTTTTGCTTTCAAAAGGGTGTCCGCCCATTGATTTGATAAGTCCGAATAAACCGTGATTATTTTTGAAAGCGTAGATATAAGTAAGAGTGATAACGGTGATAGAAATAGCGAATGTGGCGTTGGAATCAGTAGAAGGAACTATTTTTAGATGATGAATTCCAAACATTGAAGCAATTGCTGGAAGTAAATCAACTGGGATTAAATCCATAATATTCCACAGAAGCACCCAACAGAAAATGGTTAAAGCCAAGGAACCGACATCAGCACGACTTTCACCGAAAAAGCTTTTTACCGTGTTATCTATAAAATCAAAAGCCATTTCTGCCACATTTTGTGCAAATCCAGGAACTCCGCTTTGCATCCGTTTAGCTATGAAATAGAAAAATCCGCAGAAGAGCGCGCCGAGTAGAGTAGAGAAAAGTAAGGTATCTACATCTAGCGACCAGAAACTACCCCGCTCACCGATAACTAAATTTTGCAGATGGTGTTGAATAATCTCTGCACCGCTTTGTCCTGATTCAGCCATTTTGTTCTCACTTCATCAATAAAAAAGTCATTAGATGGGAACCAAAATAATTAACCGTAAAACCGATAACGATTCCCAAAGCCTGTAAATTTGTTCCGATAAGAAGAACGCTGGTAAAAATTCCGACGCTCAACCATTTGAACGATTCGCAAACTAGCATCACTCGATAAAAATTTTTTGCGCCGAGCACCTGCGGTAATTTACGGATAACTAGAAAACTACTCGCAGTGGCTGTGCAACTAATTGCAGAACCAGCTAAAACTGCTTGCCAAGAGATTCCTGCGATAAACACCGCAATCACCGTAAAAATCAACGCAAATGCAACTTGCACGGTGAGTAACTGCAAAACAGTTTGTTTCATAGCGAAAAACGGGCGGGGATTTTATTCACCGCGACAATTTTTGTCAATAACGCCATCACTTGTATCCCCATTTTTCTAGGATTGCGTCTAATTCATCGAGATTTTTATATTTAAGCACGATTTTTCCTGCGCCGTTGTGTTGATGATTTATTGCGACGCTATAACCAAGAAAATCGCTGACTTTATCTTCCAAATTAACGATATCTGGGCTTTTTTTCGGTTTGAATTTATCTGCTGCAAGTGAGTTGAAAGTGTTTAATTGTCGCACTTTTGCTTCGGTTTGTTGCACGGTTAAATTTTTCGCAATAATTTCATTTAAGAGCAAAAGTTGTTGATTTTCTTGCAGGGCGGCGATGGCGCGGGCGTGTCCTTTTTCGATTTTTTCTTCTTCCAGAGCTTCTTTTACCGCTGCGGATAATTTCAGAAGTCGCAGAGTATTGCTGACATTGGAGCGGGAAATTCCTAGTAGTTTGCCGATTTGTTCGTGGCTTAAATTGAATTTATCGACGAGTTTTTGAAAACCTTCGGCGATTTCGAGTGGATTTAGGTCGGCTCTTTGTAGATTTTCGATAAGCGAGATGGCGATTGCTTGTTCGTCGTTGTAATTTTTGATGATGCAGGGAACTTGTGCGAGACCGCATTGTTTTGCGGCGCGGAAGCGGCGTTCGCCAGCGATTATTTCGTATTTAATTGCGGGATTTTCTGCTTTAACAGGACGGATAACTAGCGGTTGCAACACCCCGTATTCCGCGACGGATGCGGCTAATTCATTGATATTTTCTTCTTTGAATTTGCGTCGTGGCTGATATTGCCCTGCTTGAATTTCCGTGCAGGAAATATCTTGCAGTCGCTCATCGCTGGCTTTTTCTTTGGTATTGCTGATGATTTCCTTGCCGTAATCACCGAGAATTTCTTCTAATCCGCGGCTAAGTCCTGATCTTTTACTCACTTTTTTCCCTTTGCGTGTATAGAAAAATATTTATTCCGTATCCAATTCGAAAGAATGCTTCGGTATGCCTAATTTTCTTTCTAATTCTTCGGCGACGAGGCGGTAACTTTCTGCACCTTTGGAGTTTGGTTCATATTTATTTATCGGTTTGCCAAAACTTGGAGCTTCCGCGAGGCGGATATTGCGTGGCACGGAAACTTCGAACAATAAGTTTTTGAAATGTGCGGCGAGGTTATCGGAAACATCTTTGGTAAGCCGTGAGCGCGGGTCATACATTGTCCGTAAAACTCCCGCGATTTCGAGTTTGGGATTAACCGTCTTTTTGATTTCCCCGATAGTTTCCAGTAAAGCTCCGACACCTTCGAGGGCGAAATATTCGCATTGAATTGGCACGAGCACAAAATCCGCCGCGACGAGGGCATTTACCGTCAGCAAATTCAAAGTTGGCGGACAATCGATAAAAACCCAATCGAATTGTTCTAACCATTGACCGCAATTGTTTTTGAGGGCGGCGTATCGTTCTTTCTTTCCTGCCATTTCGCTTTCTGCTGCGGTTAAATCGCGGTGCGACGGTAAAAGATGCAGATTGCATTCTTGGACGAAAAGGCAGACATTTTCTGGTTTTTCCTCACCGACGATGACATCCAACACGCTCACGGGAAGTTTGCGGCAATTTACTCCGCAGGCGACGGTGGCGTTGGTTTGTGGGTCGAAATCGATAAGCAGGACACGGTCGCCGCGTTCGGCAAAAATTGCGGCGAGAGATACCGCAGTAGTGGTTTTGCCGACACCGCCTTTTTGGTTGGTTACCGCGATGGTTTTGGTCATTTTTTTATGCTTCCTTGTTAATTTTTTGTGCTACGCCGAATTTCTATCCAAATCCGCTCTGCGTCTAATTTTGGAACGGAAATTTTTTCGCAGTTAATTTTTTGAAATGCAGGATTGGTGATTTTTTCTTCGCTACGGGCTTTCATCATTCCAAGACAGTTATCGTGATTTATCAAGTGTCCTGCTTGCTCTAAAAATTTATCCGCATTTGCCACGGCGCGTGCGACGATTAAATCGATATTTTCCGTAATTTTCCAATCTTCTACCCGAGAAGCGATTACCGTTGTGTTTGTAAGTTCGAGATGTCTTTTAGCTTCTTGCAAAAAGCTTGCTTTTTTATGGGCAGATTCGACGGTAAAAATTTTCCAATTTGGTTTTGCTATCGCCCAAACTAATCCTGGAAATCCCGCACCAGAGCCGATATCCGCAACGGTAATTTGTTCCGATACCGTCGGATTGTTGCGTAGAGAATTTTCGGCATACGGTAGAGCGGCAAGGCAATCAAAAATATGCAGATAGATTTGTTCTTCGCAGTTGCGGATTGCGGTTAGGTTATGGATTTTGTTCCAGCGGTTTAAGAGTTTGAGGAATTTTTCCGTTTTTTCCGTGAAATTTGCTGGCAATGCAAAATTGAATTGTGCGCAGCCCTGCACGAGTATTTCGCGATGTTTATCTTGAAAATCTTCCGAATTGTCTAAACGGCTCATTTCGTTTTTAGTCCGCCAAGTTGGAGAGGAAGTTAAAAATCAAAGCGAGCGGTCTAGCAGTTGAGCCTTTTTCCTCGCCAGCGGATTTCCAAGCAACTCCTGCAATATCCAAATGTGCCCAAGCGGTGTTTTCGGGGATAAATTCTTGTAAAAATGCGGCGGCAGTTGCAGCTCCTGCTTCGCGTTTGCCTGAAATATTGGCTAAATCCGCAAACGGGCTTTTCATCATTTCCGCGTATTCGCAATCGGTTGGCATATTCCAAGCGCGGTCGTGGATTTCTTCGCCAGCGTTGATGAGCAATTTACCGAGATTTTCATCATTACTAAACAATCCCGCGCGGACGCTACCAAGTGCGATGACGCAAGCTCCCGTCAGCGTTGCGATGTCGATTAGATATTGCGGTTGATATTTTTCGCTGTAACTAATTGCGTCTGCCAAAATCAGGCGACCTTCCGCATCGGTATTGAGAATTTCGACGGTTTTGCCAGATTTAGTGCTGATGATGTCGCCTGGTTTGATTGCAGTGCCGCTAGGGAGATTTTCCGTTGCGGCGATGAGAGTAACGATGTGTAACGGTAATTTGGCCTGCGCTGCGGCATAAATTGCGGATAAAACGGTGGTTGCGCCGCATTTGTCGTATTTCATTAAATCCATTTCGGCGGCGGGTTTGAGTGAAATTCCGCCTGCGTCGAAGCAAACTCCTTTTCCGACTAGCACTACGGGGCTGGAATTTTTCGCATTTTTCGGACGGTATTCAACGGCAATAAAACGCGGTTCTTCTTCGCTGCCTTGGCTTACCGCTAAAAGTCCGCCCATTTTTTCGGCGGCAATTGCGGCTTTATCAAGAATTTCGACCGTAATGGCGGGGAATTTTTCCAGCGTTTTTGCGCTGGCGGCGAGATATGTCGGAGTGCAAATATTTGCTGGCGTATTGCTCAAATCACGGCAAAACTTTGCCGCATCAGCGTAAGTTTGCGCCCAATTGATTGCGGTTTTAGTTGCGGTGTCGGCGGTAGATATGGCAATTTGAATTTGATTGAGGTCGAATTTCGCGTCTTTGCGGTAGGCGTTGAAGCTATAAAAACTGTCGGCGAGTGCGCGTAAAACTTGTTTTTTTGCCGCTAAATCCGAGCAGAAATCAATATCCACCGCGATTTTTGTCAATTGATATTCACGAGCAATTTCACGGCAAACTTTGGCAAATTCCGCGATTTTTCTGCTGATATTGCCGTTAGTTAATTGCACTAGCGCAACACTTGTCGCGATATTGGGAATTTCTAGGAAGATATTTTTTTTGGCACTTGTGAAAGCGGAATTCTTATTTTTTAAGCTTGAAAAATAACCTTGAGATTGTTGGTCGATATCTTTAAGTAATGTTGAAAATTCGTTTTCTTCGGTATAAGTAATCAAAAAGTTCTGTGTTGAAAATTGTGATTTTTCTAGTTCTAAAAATTGCATTTTTATGCTCCATAAATAAAAACAATATTGGCTAAAACCGCGCAGCACTGCGGTTTTGACTATAACATAGCCCGCTTTTTCTCAAACCTTGACAGATTTTTGATGATTTTTTCCATAGTTCAACGAGCATTTTTGCGACAAATTTTGTCGGTATTTTCGGCGGTGATTTTTGTTCTGCTCGCAATCATTCTCGGTTTTCGCCTTTCCAAACTTTTAACTACGGCGGTAGAAGGAACAATTTCGCTTTCTGCCGTGTGGAAATTGATTGCGATGCAGGCGGTAAATATCGGTGTAGTGCTGATGCCGACGGCTTTAATCGTTGCGATGATGATGACCCTTTCACGATGCTATCAATCGCAGGAAATAACCGCGATTTTTGCCGCGGGCAGAGGACGGCTAACTATCGCGCGCTTTTTATTTCTACCGAGTTTTTTGATTGCTGCGACGGTGTTGCTGCTGAATTTATTTTTATTACCTGAAACTTACCGTCAAGTGTCGCTACTTCGCTCGCAAGCCGAACAAGAAGCGGGATTTGCAATGATGACGGCGGATAGTTTTCGCTCAATTTCACGCAATTTAGCAATTCATACGGGTGCGGGAGAAGATGGCGGTTTTCGCGATTTTTTTATTTATCAAAAAAGCAAAAATAAACCCGAGCAGGCGGTAACTTTTGCTGATTTCGGAAAAGTGCAGGAAGAAAATTCCGAGCAGTTTTTGCTGATTGATAAGGCAATTCGCGTCTCTTTTTCGGATTTCAAAGATAGTGCGGAAGATTTTTATAAATCGGCAACTTATGTGCAATTTGACGAGGGAAAATTGCACCTGCCGTCTGCTGATAGCGCAAATGCCGACGCTCGTTTGCGTAATGTCCGAAGTTTTGAGCTAGATAATTCAGCAGCGGCAAGAGCAGAATTGCAAAAACGCATCAATCCCGCTTTGGCTCTGCTGATTTTTTCCTTTGCCTTACCGCTTATTGCTCACACTAGACCGCGCAGCAATCCGCAAAGATTGTTGCCAGCTTTTTTACTTTTCGCGCTTTATTTGAATGCACTTGATTGGGCAGTGAAAGCGGCGGCAAAAGAGAAAATTTCCTTATTTGTTAGCGGTTTTGCTATTCACGGTTTGGTGCTTGTTTTGATTGTTTTCTTTTGGTTTTTGGCATACCGTCGCGGACAACCATAAAAGTTTTTAAGTTTTTAATTTTGAGAATATAAAAATGCAGTTATCGCGCTTAATTTTTTCTACTCTTGTTATTTTTATTTCACAATCTTTATATGCAGATTTCGCTAATCAAGCTGCAACGAAATATATCGACCAAGCAATTGACAAATCAACTGTTGAGTTTTATGCCGCACCGACCCAGCAGCAAAATCAGAATAATCCCAAGGCAAAATCAAATCAAGTGCAAATTATTCAAGGAACGGTTAAGCCGCAACTGCAAAGCAATAATTACGAACCGCGATATCAAGCAAATTTAGGTTCTGATTTGGAAGATGAAATTGACTTAAACCATAACCAAGAAGTTATTTCTGCAATCGAAAAAATGTCGCCGAAAAAAGTGGAAATTCGCGAGTTTTCTCCGAAGGCAAATCCGCAGAGAAAAAATCCGATTTTCACTCTCGTGCTCGATAGCGGACATACACCAAAGAGTGGCGGGGCAATTTCCTGTTCGGGAAAAGATGAAGTGCAATTTAACGACCGCCTAGTCTCTGAACTCAAACCGCAATTGGAACAACTCGGTATTAGGGTGATTTTGACCAGAAATGCTGGTAGCGGCAATATTTCTCTCATTGAACGGGCAAATATTGCCAATGCCAACAACGCGGATTTGTTTATTTCTATCCACCACGACAGCGCGGAAGTCCGTAGCAGTACAACTGGAAATCTGCAATTGCAAGAAATTGGTCGAAAAGGGAATTTACCGATTTATTGCAGCATTTTTCCGCTGCGCGGTTTTTCTGTATTTACTAGCCGTTTGAACGGCAATCCACAAGATAGTTTGGAATTTGCAAGCGTTCTGGAAAGCAAGATTCGATTGAAATCACCAGGTCGTGATCCCGCTAGCCATAACCGCCACGGACAACGCAAACAGCTCGATCCCAAGCGCGGTATTTATCAATTCGACCCGCTGGTGGTGCTAAAAAATACCAAGATGACCGCGATTTTGCTGGAAGTCGCGGTAATAACCGATAGAGAAGATGAAACATTAGCGGAGAGCGCGCAATATCGCGGGCAGGTTATTAGCGCGATAGTTGAAACGGTTGCCGAATATGCCAGTAGTTTGGGATATGTCGGTCAGATGAGTCAAGCCAGCTACACAGTAAATAGTAATGCGATGGAAAATCAAATACCGCAAATCTTTGAGGAAAAAATTACGGTAAATACGGAACAAAAAAATGAAAACTCCACTCCGCTATTTGTGCCGCCCAAAAAACCTGCCGAGCCTCAATTTGATGCTAGTGGAGCGGAAAAGAAATTGTGGCAGGAAAAAGATAGAGAAATACGACAAAAGTATGTGAAATAAATACAAAAGGGTTTGTCTAAAAATCGATATTTGACGGTTGATTTGTAAATTCAAAAAAGCGGGGAGTGGGGCAGCCGCCCCACAAGCCCCTCTCTTTTTTTTTCGGAGAGCGGTAAAAAATGAATTTTTAGATACGCCCAAAAATCGTTTTTGTGGTAGTAAAACAACAGCTTATTGCATTGATTTAGCGTTTTAAGAACATTCAAAAATATAATCCGCGCCTTTTGAATAAATACGAAATAGAAATGACACAAATACTAGTTTTAAATGGTCCAAACTTAAATCTTCTCGGTAGCCGTGAGCCAGAACATTACGGTCGCGATAATCTAGAAACCATCGAAAAACGCACGAAAGAAATCGCTGGGGAATTTGATTTTGACATCGAATTTTTTCAGTCCAACACCGAAGGTACTTTGGTTGATTTAATTCAAGAAGCGGGCAAATGTGCAGTTGATTTCATCATTTTTAATCCTGCCGCTTTTACGCATACCAGCGTCGCAATCCGTGATGCTTTGAAGGCGGTAAATATTCCCTTTATTGAAGTGCATTTGTCGAACATTCACAATCGGGAAGAATTTCGCCGTAATAGCTATTTCAGCGATATTGCTATCGGCACGATTAGCGGATTAGGCGCAATTGGCTACGAACTCGCTGTTTTGGCGGCACACCGCTATTTAAGCGACGATACAAGAAAAAAATGAACGAAAAATAAATTTACGGAGACCAAATAATGGACATTCGCAAAATTAAGCAACTAATCGAATTGCTCGAAAATTCTGATGTATCCGAAATTGAAATCACCGAAGGAGAAGAACGAGTTCGGATTAGCCGTAATCAAGCAGCTAGTCAACCGATTTATCAAGCTCCAATTCCAGCGGCTAATTTTCAAATTCCTGCGGCTGCTCCTCTTGCAACACAAACTGCAATATCTACGGAAAAAGCCGAACCGACTGGCAAGTTAATCCGTTCTCCGATGGTTGGCACTTTCTATTCCGCACCGTCTCCCGATGCTGAAAATTTCGTCAAAATTGGTCAGGAAATCAAAACTGGCGACACGGTTTGCATTATCGAAGCGATGAAAATGTTTAACCGTATCGAGGCGGAATTCGGCGGAAAAATTAAGGAAATTTTGGTTGAAAACGGTCAGCCAGTTGAATATGACGAGCCGCTTTTTGTTCTTGAATAAGAGGTAGGCTGATGTTTTCCAAAGTTTTGATTGCCAATCGCGGTGAAATTGCACTGCGAATTTTGCGAGCTTGCCGTGAATTAGGAATTTCGACGGTAGCGGTGCATTCCAAAGCCGATAGTGATTTGAAACATATCCGTTTAGCTGATGAGTCGGTGTGTATTGGACCTGCTTCTTCATCGGAAAGTTATTTGAATATGGCGACGATTATTGCCGCTGCCGAAGTTACCAATGCCGATGCAATTCACCCAGGCTACGGCTTTTTATCGGAAAACGCCGATTTTGCCGAAAGAGTTGAGGAATCTGGCTTTACCTTTATCGGACCAAGGGCGGAAACTATCCGAATGATGGGCGATAAAGTTGAAGCAATTAAGGCGATGAAAGAGGCGGGAATTCCTTGCGTGCCAGGTTCTGGTGGCGCACTTTCTGATGATGCCGAAGAAATCCGTGCGATGGCGGAAAAAATCGGTTATCCCGTGATTATCAAGGCAGCTGGTGGCGGTGGCGGTCGCGGTATGCAGGTAGTTCGTAATCCGCAAGATGTTGTCGGTGCGGTAAAACTTACCAAAACGGAAGCCAAGCAAGCTTTCGGTAATAGCACGGTTTATATGGAAAAATTTCTGGAAGCTCCACGGCATATCGAAATTCAAGTTCTGGCGGATAAACACGGTAACGCTATTCACTTGGGCGAACGGGATTGTTCTTTGCAACGCCGTCATCAAAAGGTTTTGGAAGAAGCACCCGCTCCTGGAATTACACCAGAACAGCGAGAAAAAATCGGCAAAATCTGCACCGATGCTTGTAAGCGGATTGGCTATTTCGGTGCGGGAACTTTTGAGTTTTTGTATGAAAAAGGTGAGTTTTACTTCATCGAAATGAACACTCGGGTGCAGGTTGAACATCCAGTTACGGAGATGGTTACGGGTGTGGATATCGTCCGTGAGCAAATTCGTATTGCGGCTGGTCTTGAACTTTCTTATAAACAAGAAGATATAAAAATTCACAATCACGCGATTGAATGCCGCATCAACGCAGAAGACCCTCGCACCTTTATTCCATCTCCTGGCAAAGTTAAGGAATTTCACGCTCCAGGCGGACTTGGAGTGCGGGTGGAAAGTCATCTCTATTCTGGTTACAGCGTGCCGCCGTATTACGACTCGATGATTGGCAAAATCATCACTTGGGCGAATAACCGTGAAAATGCGATTAACCGTATGCAGGTTGCGCTTTCGGAAACGATTATTGAAGGGATTAAAACCAATATTCCGCTACATCAAGAACTTCTTGCTGATGAAAAAGTGCGTGCTGGCGGTATGGATATCCATTATTTGGAACATAAATTGGGAATTAAATAACAGATTTCTTTTTACAGTGCGATTGACGGACTTTCACAGTCCGTTTTTTTTTTATCTGGCGAATGCGATGAATAGAAATAACCAAACGGCAATTGCGGCAAATAAAAACCTCGGGCAGCATTTTTTAGTTGATGAGGCGGTGATTAGCCAAATTTTGGCGGCATTTGCGCCGAAAACGGGCGAAAAAATCCTTGAAATCGGACCAGGAATTGGTGCCCTGACATTTCCATTGTCAGAAAAATGCGATTTTTTAACTTTGATTGAATTAGACAGCAGGGCGATTGAGTTTTTGTCGGAGCGTCTAAGTCCGAATGTCAAAATTATTGCAAGCGATGTTTTGAAGGTGAATTTTGCGGATATTGGTTCTGATTTGCGTCTAATTGGAAATTTGCCCTACAACATTAGTTCGGCGATTTTGCTTCACTGTTTAACTTACCGCGCGGTGATTAAAGATTGTGTTTTTATGGTGCAAAAAGAGCTTGCTGAGCGGATTTGCGCTGACACTGGAAACCGTGATTACGGGCGGATTACGGTAAGTATCAGGCAATATTTTTCTGCGGACTATTTATTTACCGTGCCGCCAGAGGCTTTTTCGCCGCCGCCGAAGGTTGATAGTGCGGTTATTTATTTGCATAAAAGAGAAAAATCGCTGTGGGATATTAAAAATCAGGAAAAATTTCAGGAAATTCTGCGTCTTGCTTTTTCGATGCGTAGAAAAATGTTGCGTAAATCATTGGGCGGCATAATTAAAGCCGAGGAATTGGAAGAATTAGCGATTTTGCCGACTGCTCGTCCCGAAGAGCTTGATGGTGCTGATTTTGCCAAAATTGCGAATTATTTGGCAGAAAAATAATATAACCTATAAGTTATGCAACAAGTGCTTTTTAACCCGTGTTTTTAAGCGTAAAGAGTTAAAAATAACCGAAAGACTAGAACAACTCATTGCAATTGCCGCAATTGATGGTGATAAATAACCGCAGGCTGCGAGTGGTATTGCTGTTAAGTTATAAATCAAGGAGAAAAACAGGTTTTGTTTTATCGTCTTGATGGTTAATTTTGAGATGATTATAGCGTTACTAACTTGCCCGATATTCGCTTCTTTATTATAATTGAGTAGGATTACATCAGCGGCATCACAACTGCCACGACTACCGTTGATAAATGCAAAACCAATATTACTTTCCGCAATTGCTGGTGCATCGTTTAATCCATCTCCGACAAAAGCGACGAATTTATATTTTTCTTTCATTTTTTTTATTAGATTCAGCTTATCTTGCGGTAGTGTTTCAGCGTAAAATTCTTTGATTTTTAATTCATTTGCAATAAACTCAACCGACTTTTTATTATCTCCGCTAATGATTAAACTGCTGATATTTAATTTATGCAATTCTTTGACAGCTTTTTTAGTACCATTTTTGATGCAGTCTTGCAAAATAATTATTGCTGCTGGTTTATGGTTAATGTTTATTCCGACAAGAGTTGCCTGTTTTTTATTCTTAAAATCAATTTCCGTCCAAGTTAAGTTACCGATTTTGATTTTTCCGTATTTTGCAATTTCGCATTCAAGACCGCAACCTGGAATATTTTGTAAATTATTTATTTCAAAATCGATTAACGGTATATTTTTTTCTTTTTGATAGTCGCAAATTGTTTGAGCAAGAGGGTGATTTGAAGAGCTTTCAATTGCAGCGCAGAGTGCAATAATTTCTTCTTGACAGTATTGGGAGTTTAACAAAATAAAATCAATTATTTCTGGTTTTCCCTGCGTGAGAGTCCCCGTTTTATCAAAAGCGATAAGTTCCGTTTTACCGACTAGTTCTAGAATTTGTGCATTCTTAAAACGGATTCCCATTTTTACCGCAATTTGCATTGCCACCACAATTGCCGAGGGAGTTGCAAGCCCCATCGCGCAAGGGCAACTAATAACTAATACCGCAACTGCATTATTTATCGCTTGCGAAAGATTATTGGTAATTAAATAGCTAAAAATTGCCGTAAGAGTAGAAAAAAATAGCACTGATGGTATAAAAATTGCCGCGATTTTATCGGCAATGCGGGCGATTTCTGCTTTGCCAGATTGCGCTTGGGATATTGCTTGAATGATGTCGGCAATAACGGTTTCTTTGCCAGTTTTTGTAACCTGATATTCCCCGCTACCAGAAATAACCGTCGCACCGCAATAAACGGGAGAATTCACGCATTTTTCCTGCGCGAGATATTCACCGTTGATGAAATCCTCTTGGCAGAAAATATTACCTTTAATCAATATTCCGTCGGCGGCAATTCTTTCACCGTGTTTTGCTCGGACAATGTCGTTTATTTTGAGGTTTTGGATATTGCTTCTAATCCAAGAATTATTGCGTAAAACCTCGATTTCTTCTGTGTTTAATTTTTCAAGTTGCGAAAGACTATTTAAGGATTGATATTTTGTTTTTTCTTCAATATATTTACCGATGCTGACAAAGCATAAAATCATCACCGATGCTTCAAAATAAACTTCTGTTTTTCCGCTGAAAAATAATATAACCGAATAGATATAAATAATGGTTGTTCCGAGCACAATTAAAGTATCCATATTGGCGGATTTATTGCATAGAGATTTCCAAGCTGATTTATAAAACGGTATGGCAAAAAATTGTGCAATAGTTGATAAAAAAAACTGTAATGGTAGAGAAAGCATTAACTGATGCCAAGAAAATAACATTGCAATCATTGCAGTTAAAAATGGCATCGTTATGAGTAAAAGAATGATGATTTTTACGGTTGATAGTGGATTATTTTTGACGGAATAGTCCTGTGAATATGCTTGAAAACCAGTTTTTTCGATAAGTTTAATTATTTCATCTGTGTTTAATTTTGTATTTTGAAAATCAATTCGAACTTTATTGCTGATTAAATTGACTTCTGCTTGCTTGATATTGGGATTTTTATTGAGTACTTTTTCTATTCTTGTCGCGCAGGCTTGACAGCGCATTCCAGAAATATAAAGCTCAATAATCATAGAAGTTCTGATAAATAAAAATAAATGCTAGATTATTTTTCTAGCATTTATTTGTTTAGTAATTATTGCTTGTTATTTATTGTTTCTTGTAATATATCAGCATACTCACAAGCTTCTTGTAAGCCTAATGAACAAGATTGCTGATACATATTAAGAGCTTCATTTTTATCTCTACTTTCACCGTATAAGCCTTCTTCTAAAACTTTAGCATAGGCAAAACAACCATTTGCTGAATTATTCTTGCAGCTTTTTCTGAATAGAGATGCCGCGCGTTCTGTTTGTTTTTCACCTTGCACTTTATTTACACCTGTTTCCCAAAAAACGCCGATTTTCCAACAACTATCGCCGTAGTTTTTATCGCAGGACAAGTTATAGAATTCTCTCGCTTGTGAAATATTTTTGACAATTCCTTCAACATTACCCTCTTCATACCAAGTTCCCAATGTAAAGCAAGATTCCAATGAAGATTGATTGCAGCCGATTTGATGATATTTTTTTGCTTTTGGAATGTCTTGTGCGCCTAATTTGGCATCGAAGAATAATTCTGCGAGGTTTGTGCAAGATTTTCCGTGATTATTTGTTTCACAGTTTTCTTGTAAATAAGTTGCAGCCTGTGTGAAATCATTATTTTTGATAAGTTCTTCGGCGGTGGTGAAGCATTTATCAGTGTCGCTGCAATCAATAGTGGCGGTTGGTTTATCTTCAGCTTTGGTTGGTTTTTTATTATCTTCTGCGTAAATTATATTAGTCATTACAAGTAATAAAATAAGTGTATATTTTTTCATATTGAAGTTCTCCGTATTGGTTTAGAAAATAAAAATAAATAACTACATTTTTTCCTTAATATTGCGAATGTTATTGCGCAAATCTTCAGGGGGTAATTCACCGATGATTTTCTCATCGGCAGAGATTAAATCAGCATTGGGATGGTAAAAAATTAAGGCTGGGGGACCAGATAAGTTTAGCGTTTGCATTAAATTTCTCTCCTCTTCACCGTAATTATTTAGGTTAATTTTGATGCGGTTAAATGATAAAAGTTCAGGAATGGAAGATAAATGCTTTTCCATTCTTTTGCAAGATAAGCACCAGTCAGCATAAATATCAACAATTGTTGGTTTATCGCTTTGTTTTATTATACTTTCAAGTTTATTGATAGAGACGGTTTTGAACTGAATTTGATTTTGATTGCTTTGAAAATTTTCTGCGCTAGATTGTAAAAAATGTTGGCTGGAAAATATTTCCATTGCAAAAATAATTGCTGCAATAAATGATATTCCCGCTAAATAACGCATTACATAATTAAAACTAATTGAATGCTGACCGCGACTTTGAGTATCAAAAAATACCGCAACAGCTAGAAAATATGCTGTCCAAATTAAATAAGAGAATTCAGGTTTAATTGCACGGCTGAATAAGTAACAAGTTAGCGCAAGCATTAGCCAAGCATAAATTCTTTTGATGATGAGCGACCACATTCCCGTTTTAGGCATAAATTTTCTTAAAAATCCTGCAAATAAGAGGAGCGGCAATCCCGTTGCAAAACCGAAAATGAATAGGGCGAAAGCAGCTTTTAGTATCGAAGTTTGGGTGCTATAAATGAGTAAAGCGGTTAAAACGGGGGTTGAACAAGGGCTGACAACCAGAACGGAAATAAAGCCGAGAACTGCGGCAGCGATGAATTGTCCTGATTGTTGCTTTCTGGCAATGCGGTCAATGTAATTTTGCCAAACAAGCGGTGTTTGCAGAGTAAAGAAGTCAAATAAAGCCAGAGATAAAACCGCAAAAAATAAAGCAATTGGAATAATAAAAATTGGTTTTTGCAATGCCGCTTGCAGATTAAATTGGTTAAATGAACCGAAAATTGCCCCCAGCAAGGCGGTTGCAGTTGCCATTGCGGTGATATAAGTTAAAGTTAATAAATAAGGCTTAAATCCAGCTTGATTTTTACCGATGACCAGAGAACTGACAATTGGAATTAAAGGGTAAATGCAGGCGGTAAAAGATAAACCAATTCCGAGTAAGAAAATAAACGGTAAAGTTGTCCAAAAATTATCATCTAATTTATTAGCGATAAAGCTACGGTCTGTTTTTTTTGCTGTAACAGTAGTATTTTTTATTTCTGACGGTGCAGGTTTTATATCATTAAGAGTGGGGAATTTCCATTGCTCTGGTGGAAAACAAATTTCACCGTCTTTGCAGCCTTGTGCATTCAATAATATTTCTGGCAATTGTTGTTGATGAGTGAAGCTTATTTCTGCTTTTTGTTCGTCAAATACGGCAATTTTTCCGAACAATTCATCTTCTTTGATGCGGCTATTGCTGAAATTGATTGGAATATCGGTAAGTTCGGGATTAGCAAGCGAGATTTTGTCTTTGTAAAGATAAAAACCTTCGGGGAAGGAAATTGTGATTTTGCTAGTAATTGCGCCGTTTTCGTTTTGAAATTGCTCTAATTCGGGAATAAAAACATCTTTGAAATTGATGTTTTGCGAATTTTTTACTCCGAAAGCGGAACTAAAACTTTGATTGTCCGCAAAACTGCCGTAACAACAGAATAAAAATACCATTATTACGGCAGCATAGAGGCGAAAAATACGAAACATTTTTCTATTTTATTTTGATAGAAGAGTGTGGTTTTTTATCTTAAAGAGTCATAGTCGGCAGACCAGTTGCTAACATTTTGCCGATTTTGCTTTCAATTAGTTCTCTGAATTGTTCAACGCCTTTTCCGACAAGTTGAATTCCGATGCCTGGCACGCGTTTCATTATTGGTTTTTTCGGATTTTGCCAAACCACGCGTCCTGCGAATGAATATTGCCGTTCTTCATCTGGCAATTTAACCATTACGAAAACTTCGCTTTCTTTACCGCCTGACGGATAAAGCGGAAATTCATCGCTAGTTGGATAAAACAAACCGCATCCTGACACGAACGGCATATAAGCTTGATACAAGGCTCGATTGTCTTCGAATGCCATACGGATAACGCCTTTTCTTGCGGCGGTTGCGGTTTTTCTTGTAATTTCAGGAGATTTTGCTGCCGCAGCGGGAGCGGGTTTTGCAGCTGGTTCGGAAGTGGCAGTGGTTTTGTTTTCGTTATCAAGTTCGAATTGAGGGCTCATAGTGAGTAATTCCTTTGTTCTATGTATTGCAAAAACAGGCTGTTGATATTAACAGCAACGCCGAGCTGCTGCTGATTAGGTCTTAACAATCTGTTAAGAGCGGCGTTGAGTGAGTGCAGACGATTGATATCGATATCATTTTTGCTAATTGCACTTGGCGGCTGATTTTGCCAAGTATGAGGTAGTTTGTCCAATTGCAGATATTCAATTAAAACCCGCAGATTAAGTAGCACCACGGGAAGTTTGTCTTTATCTGGAATACGGTTGAGTTCTTGCAAAAACGCGCGGTTTTGTTTGGGATTTTTGCAATATGCGGCAAGTTGTCCGAAGAGCGCGAGTGGATTTTCCTTTCCTTGCCAGAATTCGGCGGCAAATGGATTGTGCTGATATAGCGGAAGAATTGCTGCAATTTGTTCTTCTTGCCAATTTTTGTCGCGTAAATATTGGGCGGCATCTTGCGGCGAGGGAGGATTTATGCTCAAACAAGTTGAACGGCTCAAAATTGTTGGTTTTACCGAGCGTTTTGCGGGTGCGGAGAGGATAAAAAAATTGTGTTCCGACGGTTCTTCGAGGGTTTTTAGTAGCGCGTTTAGTGACGATTCGTTGTAACGGTCGATATTTCCGAGAAAAACAAATCTTTTATCCGCAATGCTCGGTGTTTGGCTGATATTTGCGAGCAGTTCGCGGACTTCTTCGATTTTGAGAGCATCGGTAAAAAAGAACAAATCTGGGTGATTTTCGATTTTGAGGAGGCGGCAGTTTTGGCAATTTCCGCAACCGTTCTGATTTTTGCAGATGGCGTTTTGAATAATCTGACTGGCGGCGGCGATTGCGTTTTCGCGCTGAATATCGAGAAGTAGCAAGCAACTTTTAGGATTTGTCGCGCTTGCTTTGATGTTTTCTTTATCCCGTTCTAGCCAGAAAAATTTTTGTGCGTTTTGTAAAGCCTGCTGCCAAGCGGATATTTCTTCCGTTGCGGGAGTTTTTTCTTTTACGGTTTTTTTTGCAACTGCCATATTTTTTCTCTTTACTTATTGATTAGCTCATCGAGATACGGTTTGATTTTGGCGAAAACTTCGGGCGGTGTGCCATCAGCTGCGATGATTTTGCACCAGGAATTTTTTTCGGCGCGCTGTTCATAACCGCGAATTACGGCATCGAAAAATTCCTGATTTTCATCTTCGATACGGTCGGGATTGTTGCCGCGCAGTTTGCGACGAGTTGTGGCGGTGTTGAGGTCGGGGGAAAGGATTATCGATAAATCGGGTTCGCGGTAGATGTTGGGAAATAGTGCTTCGAGCGATTGCAGAATTTTTTCCTCGATACCGCGAGCCGTGCCCTGATAAGCGTAAGTTGCGTCGTTGTAACGGTCAGAAATTATCCACTGCCCGTTATTTATTGCAGGAAGAATGAGACTTTGTAAATGCTGAAACCTTGCGGCAAAGAGGAGAAATAGTTCGCTTTCACGGCAAATTGCGAGTTTTTTGTCAAGAAAAATTTCGCGGATTTTTTCGCCGAGTTCGCTACCGCCTGGTTCGCGGCTGGTTTGGAAGCGAATGTTTTTATCCCGTAAATATTCCGCGATGAGAAGAATTTGCGTGTTTTTACCCGCTCCGTCGATACCGTCGATTGCGATGAATTTTCCTTGCATTTCTGTGCTCCTTGTAGCTTGATTGTTTGATTTAAGCGTCATTTTGCCTGCTTGAAAAACTAACGCCTCGCTCCAGATAAGGCGGGCTTTTTAATTTTTATGACAGGAAAAAATCAATGACGGAAGAAATTCAACAATCACAAGAGGCAGAAGTTGCACAGGAAAATTCCGAAGTGCAGGAAGAAGCAGCTGAATTAAATGAAGAGCAAACGGCGGAAAAATCAGAAGCCGAGCAAATTTTGGAATTAGCGGCGCAAGTTGCTGCATTAAAAGAGCAATATTTGCGTGAGCGCGCGGAAAACGAAAACTTACGCAAACGGCAAGAAAGAGAGCTTGCGAATGCGCATAAATTTGCGGTTGAACGCTTAATTCGTGATTTATTCCCTGTTTTGGATTCGCTTTCACTTGGGCTTACAGCGGCACAAGAAGCTGCGGCAAAAGATGCGGCTAATCAGGAAGCTATCGCGAAATTCGTCGAAGGTTTGGAAATGACCGCAAAAATTTTGACGGAAAACTTGGCAAGAAACGGTGTAACTGAAATTACCGCGGAAAAGGGCGAAAAATTTAATCCCGAAAACCACGAAGCAATCGCGATGTTCCCTAATCCTGAATGTGAAAACAACACGATTTTTGAATTAAGCCAAAAAGGTTATGCGCTTAACGGTCGAGTTGTTCGGGCAGCGAAAGTTGTGGTGGTGAAGAATTCGTAAAGCACTTGCTGGCTTGAAATGAGAGCTGTAAAACCCATTGAAGAGCCGTTTTGAATTGAATTTAGAAGTTGCAAATCTGCAATTTATTTAGAGAAATTTTTATTTTTGAAATTTAAGGAAATTAACAATGGCAAAAATTATTGGTATTGATTTAGGAACTACCAACTCCTGCGTCGCGATTATGGACGGTGATAAAGCAAAAGTTATCGAAAACTCCGAAGGCGCACGCACCACTCCATCGATTATCGCTTTTGGTGAAGATAACGAAGTTCTAGTCGGACAACCTGCAAAACGCCAAGCGGTAACTAATCCGAAAAATACTCTTTATGCAATCAAACGCTTAATCGGTCGTCGTTTTGATGAAAAAGAAGTGCAAAAAGACATCAATCTCGTGCCGTATTCAATCGTTAAAAACGATAACGGCGACGCTTGGGTTGAGGTTAAAGGTAAAAAAATGGCTCCGCCTGAAATTTCGGCTCGGGTTTTGCAAAAAATGAAAAAAACCGCCGAAGACTATTTGGGCGAAAAAGTAACCGAAGCGGTAATCACTGTTCCAGCATATTTCAACGATGCGCAACGGCAAGCTACCAAAGATGCGGGAAAAATCGCAGGCTTGGAAGTTAAACGGATTATCAACGAACCAACGGCGGCGGCTTTGGCTTACGGTATCGACCGTGGTGCGAAAGACGCAAAAATCGCTGTTTATGACTTGGGCGGCGGAACTTTCGATATTTCCATCATCGAAACCGTAGATTTGGACGAAGAAGGTCAGCAGTTTGAAGTGCTAGCGACTAATGGCGACACTTTCTTGGGCGGTGAAGATTTCGATAGCCGTGTAATCGATTATTTAGTCAGTGAATTCAAAAAAGAGCAGGGCATCGATTTATCTAACGATTCACTCGCTCTGCAACGCTTAAAAGAAGCAGCAGAAAAAGCCAAAATCGAACTCTCATCTAGCCAACAAACCGATATCAATCTTCCGTATATCACCGCGGATAACACTGGACCGAAACATCTGAACATCAAACTCACTCGGGCAAAATTGGAAAGCTTGGTTGCGGATTTGATTGAACGCTCGCTCGAACCTTGCCGTGTGGCGATGAAAGATGCGGGACTTTCAAATTCGGACATTACCGATGTAATTTTGGTTGGCGGTCAAACTCGGATGCCAAAAGTGCAAGAAGCGGTGAAGAATTTCTTCGGTAAAGAACCGCGCAAAGATGTGAATCCTGATGAAGCGGTAGCAATCGGTGCGGCGGTGCAAGGTGGCGTGCTTACTGGTAGCGTAAAAGATGTGTTGTTACTCGATGTAACTCCGCTTTCACTCGGTATCGAAACACAAGGCGGCGTGATGACCAAACTCATCGAGAAAAACACCACTATTCCGACTAACGCTTCACAAGTATTTTCAACCGCGGAAAACAATCAAAGTGCGGTAACAATCCATATTCTGCAAGGCGAACGCCAACAAGCTTCGGCAAATAAATCGCTCGGCAGATTTGATTTAACGGGAATTCGTCCTGCTCCGCGCGGTGTGCCGCAAATCGAAGTAACACTGGATATTGATGCTAACGGTATTTTGAATGTATCGGCGAAAGATAAAGATACGGGCAAAGAGCAGTCAATCGTGATTAAGGCGAATTCTGGTTTGTCCGACGATGAAATTCAAAGAATGGTTAAAGATGCCGAAACTCACGCCGAAGAAGACCGTAAATTCCAAGAAATGGTCGAAGCGCGCAATAACGGCGAGTCAATGATTAACGCTATCGAAAAAGCAATCGACGATTTGGGCGATGAGGCAACGGAAGAAGATAAGAATGCGGTTAATCCAGCAATCGAAAAACTCCGCGAAGCAATGAAAGGCGAAGATATCGAAGCAATCAAATCCGCTACCGAGGAACTCACCAACGCTTCAATGCCGATAATGCAAAAGTCATACGAAAAAATGGCAAAAGCACAGCAAGGCGGAGCAGAAAACGCGGGCGGCAATACGGAAAATCCTGCCGATGACGGCGTAATCGATGCGGATTTTAAAGAAGTTGATAAAAATTAAAAATATAGTCGTTCCATTTCAAAATAATACTGCGTTAGCTTCGCCTCGCCGTATTCTAGATACTGTCTTCGGCTTGCTGCCTTGTCTTATTTTGAACTGAAACGACTATAACTTTTACTTGATTAAGAAGGGCGGTTTATGACCGTCCTTTTTTTGTGCTGCATTGTGGCGGATAAATCTCGATATGTCATATTTTGTTTATAAATAGTATTGCAAAGTGTGGCAAAAATCGTTTTAGTCTAGACTAAAACCAGCTTTCTTGACAGAAAGCTGGTTTTTTTTATCAACTAAAAGGAATAAATATGAAAAAGATACTAGCTTTTTCGGTTGTAATTGCAATGTTGAGTTTGACTGGATGCGGTGGAAATGGCAATAGTTCAGAGCCGATTTATCCTGAACCAGAACCTTCTAAACCTACTTTGACAGGTGGCTATTTAAATGTAACGACAGGCAAACAAGGAAATTTGTTGGATAACAAAAAGGAAACCGTAATTGTTTTGTCTGAAAATGAACAAATTAGTCTTGGAGATGCAAGCAAATTGCCTGCTTATGCAACATATGGTTCGGCGGCGGCAGTGTTATATAACGGTGATATTCTCCTAGCGCATCAAGGACAAGCTACACCAGAAAGTTCTTTGCCAACAGGAGTGGTTAATTATTCAGGTAATGCTTTTGTGTTGAAATCAAACTTGCCGTATAGCGAAAGCAATATGACGGTGAATGCAAAAGTTGATATTGAAGCATCGTTTAATTCAAAAACACTTAACGGCTCAATTTCTAACATCACGATTGGTAGTGAGACATTTAGAGATATCGCGCTTCAAGGGCAAATTAAGGGCAATAGATTCATCAGCACTAATTCCGTTGTGTTAGACGGTGGTTTTTACGGACCTGCTGCTCAAAATGCCGTTGGTGTGTTTAAGGACGGCGAGCAAGGTTTAGCAGGTGGTTTTGCGGCTGATAAAAAATAACTTGTTGTTTTCACAAAAAACTTGTAAACAAAAAATCCCGTCGTTTTTCGGCGGGATTTTTTGTTTTTAGCGGGATTTAGTTTTCCTTCACAACCCAATCCTTCAAAGTCCGTAACTCTTCATCAAAACAAGCACCAATTTCGTAGAGTTTTTTCGAACCCTGTTCGTATTGAATTGCATAGCCTTTTTCGTCGATTTGCCGTAAAGCTTCTTCTGATGTGCCACGCAATTTGAATTCAAAAACATAAACCGCATCCTCGGTTTCCAGCACGAAATCACTTCGTCCTGCGGCTGTTCGCTCTTCGGTGCGGACTTCAAAATAACTCGCCAGACGGAAGATTAAGTAGAACATTGTCTTGTAATGCGCTTCGTTTTGTCGTTCAGCGTCATACGGTATTGATGAAAAAAAACTGCGCATTTGCTGCATCGCATCATCGACGCGGCGTTCTTCGAAGGCGAGCGTGAGTTCGGAGAGAAAAGATGAGTTTTTATCACTAGATGTTTTGGAGTAATACGGCATCAAGCACTCTAAAAATCCCAATCGCACCTCTTCATTCGGAAAACCAAGTTGGTAACGAACGCCGCGCACGGATTTAATCGTTAAATAGCCGCTTTGGTAAAGGATTGGAATCGGTGTTTCAGCACGCTCGGTCGGAGTGTCAAAAATTTTTGTTGTTGCGTAAAAACCTTCCAGTTCTTCTGGTTTTAAGCTGTAATTTGCGAACATTTCGGTCAAATGCGTCGGTGTGCCTGAGGAGAACCAGTAATTATTAAATTCCAAATCCGCAAGGCAGTTTAATAAGCTGTAGGGGTTATAAATATCGGGGCAATTACGGCTGAAATGGTAGCCGTCGTATTTATTTTTTAGCATCAAGAGTGCATTTTCGAAAGATATTCCATTTTTTTCGGCAAGAGCTTGAACTTCTGGTTGTAAATATTTGATTATTTCCGCTTCCGTGATGCCGCAAATTGTGGCGTAGTCGTCGTTTATCGAGATTATTTTTAAGTTATTGAGCTCACTAAAAATACTCAATTGACTGAATTTAGTAATCCCCGTAAGGAATACAAAACGCAGATGCTCGCCTGATTCTTTCAATGGGCTATAAAAAGAACGCAGCATCGTGCGCATTGTTTGGAAATTCTCATCATCAACGACGGTGTCAAGCAATGGCGCGTCATATTCATCGACGAGAACGACAACTTTTTCGCCTGTTTGAGCGCGGGCTCTGTCGATTAAAGTTTTTAAGCGAATTCCAGGCAGGAGTTCGGGAACGCTTGGAATGTCATACAAATGCTCGTATTTTCCCAGTGTATTGTCTAACAACTGCTGTAAATCGTTTGGCGAAGTAAATTTCACGCCACTCATATCAAACCGTAAAACTGGAAATTTTTTCCACTCTTGCTCCATTTTTTCGATTTCTAATCCTTCGAAAAGCTCTTTTTTGCCTTGAAAATATGCTTCCAAAGTTGTAACAAGTAGGCTTTTACCGAACCGCCGCGGACGGGATAAAAAGAATGCGGTATCGGTATGCGTCATTTTGTAAATCAGGGCGGTTTTGTCGATATAGACGGAATTTTCTTCCCGTAAAGTTGGAAAATGAGAAACGGCGGTGAGAATTTTGCGAGGTGTCATAACGGTATTTGCAACAAATTAAAACTTGGGTTTGATTTTAAGCCAAATGGTTGCTAATAAATTTGTATATATGAAGTCTGGCAATGCAATACAAAAATCGGTTTAGTCTAGACTAAACCCCGTTATCTTGACAGATAACGGGGTTGTCTTTAATTAAAAATAATAAAGAAAAGGTCTCTTTATGGATTTTATTTTTCATCAAAATAATCTGCAAGTTGGTAACAGCAAAATTTCATTGATTTCAAAAACATATGGTTATTGTTTTCAAACGGGATTTTCTGAATATAAAAATCTGGTTATTCCTTGCCAAGAAACAGGAAGTAATGTTGTTATAGTTGTTCCATTTCAAAATAATACTGCGGAAGCTTCCTCGCCGTATTCTAGATACAGTCTTTAAGCTCGCTGCCTTGTCTTATTTTGAACTGAAAAGACTATATAGCGATAGTGAGTGATAAATATATTGAAAAATACATACGCTATCCCTTATATCTAGATGAAGCGGCTGAAAATATAAATTCAATTGCAACGGATATAAACGAACTTCGAGTTGGTAAAACTGTTTTATCACGCAGAGCTTATGGTAATGCTGTGCAATATTTCAACGGTAGGGAAAATTGCGGCACAGTTGTAATACCAATAAACACAATGTCAGGACATTTTTTTATTATTTATGAAACTCATCGCATTCCCAAGAATGCAACTATCTTGCAAGAAAATATCTTACATAGTAATAAAAAGGATATTGTTTGTAATGCAAATGTGGTATCTGTTGGTAAAGAAATACGCGTTTTGAATAAAGAAGTGCAACTTTATGATGCAAATGCAAACTTGCGTGATGAAGCCTATCGTCCTTTATATCAGCACGGTATTGAACATTTTTACCACTGTACGGCAAAAAGTAATATTGAAAATATTCTCGCAAAAGGCTTGTATTCAAGGCAGTATCTAGAAAAAGAACATATAACTTACGAAGAATTAGCAGAAATGAATATTCCTGATGAAAATGACATTGTTTCCTTGTCCTTTTCAAAGTTTCATCCAGATTATTACTATCCTGGTAGAGAAGAATTTAGCCAGCGAAAATGCGTAAGAGAGAAATTTCGTAAGAAAGAAATTGCCTATTTGAAAATAAGCATCGATATTTTGAAAGCTCCCGCTTTGAAAATTGCATTTTGTGATATGGATCACAATTCAATGAATGTATCGGTTTCAGCTGGTGTGGATAAGATTAATTTGAAGTCAATAAAATATAACCGCAAGGCTGAAATATTAGTTCAAAGACATATTCCAGCAAAATATATTACGGTTGATAATGAAAACAATGGAACGAAAAATAACAATAAAGACGGTGCGAGAGTAGGTTTGGCACTTTTAGGTCTTGCTTTGGGAATACCACTGTTGGGCTAAATTTATTGCACTATTCATAAGAAAAAATTATATTCTTACCGAATAAGTCCGCGTTTTCCCGTTTCTTTTATGAATTCTGAAATTTTTCTGGCGGCTTCTGATTTTTCGGCAATTTCCGCGATTTTTACTCGGGCTTCGGCGAGCAGTAAATTTTCCTGGTAAAGATGATGAAAAGATTGTTTTACTGCATCGATTTCCTCGGCGGAAAATTTATTTCGCCGCATTCCTTCTAAATTTATACCGTGGGCGCGAGCAGGCATTCCTTCGACGGTCGAAAACGGCGGCACATTTTGTTTAACACCGCTAGAAAAAGCGAGCATCGAATAAGCACCAACTCGCACAAATTGATACACCAGCGCATAACCGCCAAGCACGACGAAATCTTCAATCACCACATGTCCTGCAAGTGAAGCATTATTTGCGAAAATTGTGTTACTTCCTACGACACAATCGTGCGCCAAATGGCAATAAGCCATAATCCAATTGTTATCACCGACTTTTGTAACACCGCCGCCTTGCACCGTGCCACGGTTAAAAGTTGTGAATTCGCGGATTGTGTTGTTATCGCCGATTTCGAGCAGGGTATCTTCACCGTCATATTTTTTATCTTGCGGCATTGCCCCGAGTGAGGCAAATTGAAAAATTTGATTATTTTTGCCGATTTTTGTGCGACCTTCGATGACGGCGTGCGGTGCAATAACCGTTCCTGCATCGATTTGCACATTTTTACCGATAACCGCATAAGCTCCGACCGACACGCTACTATCAAGTTCTGCGCTTTTATCGATTTGCGCCGTCGGATGAATTTGACCTTGCGGAATATCTTTACCGTTAAAAATTAAACCTGCTTCCATAAAAATCTCCTGAAATTATTCTGTAATAATAAAGTCTGGTTGATATTTAGAGATGATTTCTTTCGTGTCTCCAATTTCTTTAATTTTTCCGCCCTCGAGCCAGATTGCTTTTTGACAAAATTTTGCTGCCGCGGATAAATCGTGCGATACGAATAAAAATGTTGTATTGCCTGATAGTAATTCTTGAATTCGTTTTTCGCATTTGACTTGAAAATCCGCATCGCCGACGGAAAGCGCTTCGTCGATAATCAAAATATCGGGCTCGGAAATAGTTGCGATAGCAAAGCCCAAACGAGCCGACATACCCGACGAAAAGTTTTTTACGGGGATATCTATGAAGTCTTTTAATTCGGCAAATTCGATGATTGCATCAAAGTTCTTATCCATAAATTTGCGGCTTAATCCCAACAAAGCACCGTTTAAGTAAATATTTTCACGGGCGGTTAAATCACCGTCAAAACCAGCGGATAATTCAATCAAGGGGGCAATTTTTCCATTAACCGTAATGCTGCCTTGATAAGGTTTAACAATCTTGCAAATTAGCTTTAAGAGGGTAGATTTTCCTGCACCGTTATGTCCAATTAAAGCCCAAGACTCGCCTTTTTTTACCGTAAGAGATATATTTTGCAAAGCCAAGAATTCTTGAAACATCAATTGCCGTTTTAATAGTTTGATGACATAATCTTTTAGACCGCTGAAATGTTCCGTTGATTTATTAAAACGAACCGTTACGGCATTGATTTCAATTGCAATATCGCTCATTTTTTATTCCGAAAAAGAAATAATTAAATATAAAGAATAAAGTTATCTTGACGGCGGTAAAAGTATAAAGAACCGAGAAATAAAAATACCGTTGCGGTTATAAATCCAGTTATTACGGATAATAAATCAGGTGCGCTGGCGTGCAAAACAACGGCTCTAAATTGCTCGATATATCCATACATCGGATTGAGGTTTTTATAATACCAAATATATTCATCTGAAATTATGCTAGAAGGGTAAAATAGCGGAGTTAAATACATCCACATCGTAGAAAAAACTCCCCATAAATATTGCACATCACGGAAAAATACATTTGCCGCCGCTAAAAACATTCCTAAACCAACACTGAATATAAAAACTTCCAGCATAATCAATGGTATATAAAGCAAATAAACGGAAAATTCCGCTTTGGTAATAATCATTACGAGTAATAAAGCAACCAGTGAAAATAGCAGATTAACTAAACTTGAACCGCATTTGGAGATGGTGAAAATATATTTAGGGATATAAGTTTTTTTGAGTAAGGTGGCAGAAGATGTTATTGAAAGACAGGAATTATTTGTGGCTTCCGTCATAAAGTTGAAGATAATCTGTCCAGCGATTAAATAAAGCGGAAAATTGGGAATATCAAAGCGGAATAAATTAGAAAAAACCACTACCAAAACTAGCATTGTTAAAAGCGGGTTTAAGATACTCCAAATATATCCCAAATATGAACGGCGATATTTAAGTTTGATGTCTTTAATAATTAACTGCTTAAATAATTCACGAAAAGCAAAAAAATTGCGCAATGCGGAAATAATGTTGAACATAAAAATGCTGTTTGGATTGGTAAAATTCGTGCAATTATATTGCCAACAGTTAATTTGTCAATCGGGATTTAATATAAATTTAACGATATTATTTAACTCTTAATGGAGCAAAAATGTCTCATAAAAAACCTGTAATTTCTATCGTAATGGGGTCGGATTCGGACTTGCAAATTATGCAGGATGCGGCAGAAATTTGCCGTGAATTTCAAGTGAATTTTGAGCTGTCAATAGTTTCCGCACACCGCACACCAGAGAGAATGTTTGAATATGCCAAAGAGGCGCATTTTCGAGGTATAAGAGTGATAATTGCAGGAGCAGGAGGGGCAGCGCATTTACCTGGAATGATAGCTGCGATTAGTCCTTTGCCCGTTATCGGAGTGCCGATTAAATCTTCTAATTCCATCGACGGTTGGGATTCGGTTTTATCAATTTTGCAAATGCCAAATGGAATTCCAGTGGCGACGGTAGCCTTAAATGCGGCAAAAAACGCAGGGTTATTGGCAATTCGTATGTTGGCTAGTGCGGATAAAAATATGCAGGAAAAAATGATTGCATATCAAGAGAAATTAAAAAACTCGGTATTAGAAAAAGTCGAAAGGGTGAATAAAAATTATGCCGAAGATAGCTATTTTTCAAGCTACTAAATTGGCTAAAACTAATTAAATTAAGCTAAAAGAGTTATGAAAAATAGTTATGGTTATTTATAAACTAATTCATAAGTTGAAGCTTGATAAATAACGCTCGGTTAAGTTAATATCAAGCCTTGTTTATTGATGTCCCCTCAATCGAAGAGGGGAGTTTTATTTTTCAATCTGAAAATTTGTTCATAAAAAGGGAGTTCCAAAAATATGACAAAAATTCACAGTCTAGGTTATCCGCGCATCGGTGCTAAACGCGAACTTAAATTTGCACAGGAAGCTTATTGGCAAGGAAAAAGCACTGCGGAAGACTTATTAAATGTTGCCAAAGAAATCCGCAAAATTAACTGGACAGAGCAAAAAGATTTCGATTTAGTTCCCGTTGGGGATTTTTCTTTTTATGACCAAGTTTTGGATATGTCGCAAACTTTGGGAGTTTTACCGAAAAGAGCAACCGACCTCGGCGGCGATGATTTGGATCAATTTTTCCGTGCGGCTCGCGGTAGAAGTCCGAAAGATAGCGGTGCTGGGGTTGCGGCAAGCGAAATGGTGAAATGGTTTAACTCCAACTATCACTATATGGTTCCAGAATTTCACTGTAATACCGAATTCACAGCTAATACCGAAAGATTAGTCGCACAAATCAAAGAAGCGAAAGCTCTTGGCGTTGCGATTAAACCTGTGTTGATTGGACCGATTTCATATTTGTGGCTCGGTAAGGAAAAAGACGATTGCAGCCGCATTTCGTTGCTTACCAAAATTATTCCTGCTTACGGCAAAATTTTGGAAGATTTGAAAGAAGCAGGCGCAGATTGGGTGCAAATTGATGAGCCAGTGTTGGTGATGAGTTTGGACGAAAAATGGAGAAGCGTTTTTGCTACTACTTACGGCGGTGTTTTTCCAGATGCAGGCTTGAAAATTCTGCTTACAACTTACTTCGGTGCGCTCAAAGAAAATCTCGAACTTTTGCAAAACGCCAAAGTGCAAGGTGTGCATATTGATGTTGTTAATGCTGGTTGGAATGAGGCGGAAAGCTTACTCAAATCCGATAAGGAAATTGTTTCTCTCGGTGTGATTGACGGTCGCAATATTTGGAAAGCGGATTTGAATGCGCTTTTGGATAAATTGGAACCGCTTGCCAAAACTTATGGCGATAAATTGTGGTTATCTTCATCTTCATCGCTATTGCATGTGCCAGTGGATTTAGATTTGGAAGATAGTCTGGATGCGGAAATTAAATCTTGGTTTGCTTTTGCACGGCAAAAATTGCAAGAACTCCGTGTCTTGCGTAAAGCTTTGAATGAAGGACGCGCCGCGGTTGAGGCAGAACTTTCAGCAAATGCAGTTGCGCTGCAAGGACGGCGCGCCTCAACGAGAGTAAATAATCCTGCGGTTAAAAGCCGTGTTGCGGGAATTACTCCTGATATGGATAAACGCGCTGATGCTTATGAAGTCAGAGCAGCGGCGCAAAAATCGCTCAATCTTCCGCTTTTCCCGACTACGACTATCGGTTCATTTCCGCAAACTGCTGAAATCCGTAAATCTCGTAGTGATTTCAAAAAAGGTCTTATTGATGAAGCAACTTACAAAGCGGCGATGCAGGCTGATATTAAGCAATGCGTAGAAATTCAAGAAGAGCTCGGTATTGATGTTTTCGTGCACGGTGAAGCGGAACGCAACGATATGGTCGAATATTTCGGTGAGCAGCTTGCGGGTTATGTTTTCACCAAATTCGCTTGGGTGCAAAGTTACGGTTCGCGCTGTGTAAAACCACCGATTATTTACGGTGATATTTCCCGTCCAAAAGCGATGACGGTTGAATGGTCAAAATATGCGCAATCCCTGACTTCTAAACCGATGAAGGGAATGCTCACAGGACCTGTAACTATTTTGAATTGGTCGTTTGTCCGTGATGATCAACCGCGCTCTGAAACTTGTAATCAAATTGCTTTGGCAATCCGTGATGAGGTTTGCGATTTAGAAGCGGCTGGCGTGCGTGTAATTCAAATTGATGAGCCAGCCATCCGTGAAGGTTTGCCGCTTAAACGCGAAGATTGGCAGGAATATTTGGATTGGGCGGTGAAAGCTTTCCGTATTTCGGTTTGCGGTGTGAAAAACGAAACGCAAATTCACACACATATGTGCTATTCCGAATTCAACGACATTATGGAATCAATTGCAGCGATGGACGCTGATGTCATCACGATTGAAACTTCTCGCTCGGATATGAAGCTCTTGGAAGCATTCGAAACTTTCAACTACCCGAACGAAATTGGACCAGGCGTTTATGACATTCACTCACCGAATGTTCCGACGGTCGAAAATATGGTTGATTTGATGGAAAAAGCGGCAAAACGCATTCCTATTGAAAGATTGTGGGTAAATCCAGACTGCGGCTTAAAAACTCGCGGCTGGGCGGAAACCAAACCTGCACTCAAAAATATGGTTGATGCTGCCAAAGAATTACGCAGCAAATTTGCTAAATAATTCATCAAATAGCAATACAAAACCGCAGTTTCAAGCTGCGGTTTTTTTTGTCGTGTTTTTAGTTGTAATGGGTTAATTCCGCCGTATTTAATTCTTTACGGAGAATTTGCCAATTCGGCATATAGTGGCTCAAATGCCGTTTGAAGTTGGCGTTATGCGAGGGTTCGATGAGGTGAATTAGCTCGTGCAAAATGATGTATTCCAGATATTTTTCTTCCTGATGGACGAGTTGTAGGTTAAAACATAATGTTTTACTCGACGGTTTGCAGCTGCCCCATCTACTTTTCATATTTTTAATTTTCCACTCTTGGCAATAAAGATTTGTTCTCTTTTGCCAAAAATCTAGTGCGGGAATAATTTTTTCCGTTAATTTTTCCGTAAGAAATTTAATCAAAATATCTTTTGCTCGTTTTTTTTGCACCGAGAGCTCGATTGTTTTTAATTCTTCATTTATTTTGCAGCTATCTTTCGTAGCTTGATTTATGCGTAATAGTGAATATTCGGTATCAAATATTTTGATTTTATCTCCAGTGCTTAATTCGTGGAAAAAGCGTTTTTCTACTTCTGCTTGTTTTTTTTCTACCTCTTGGCGGATAAAATCATAGTTTTTATCGATAAACTCTTGGATATATTCAAGCTTGACACCTTTGGGAGCTGATATTTTTACTTCTGCCCAATCATCAACTCGTAGATAAAGCCGTTTTATCTTTTTGTAATGGATTTTTAAGCTGAAATCGCGATATTTTGTTTCTAACAGCATTTTGTTTTCTTTTGTTTTTATTTATTTTGCTTTAATTTCTAAACTAAATTTTTTCACTCTTGCGATATTATTTTTTAGCTCTTCTGCATTATTTGCACAGACGGTAATATGCCCCATTTTGCGCCCTGGACGGACTTCATCTTTACCGTACCAATGAATAAATGTTTGCGGTAGAGCAGATATTTCTTTTAGAAAATCCACATCGGCAGCACCTTTTGCACCATCTGCCCCGACTAAATTCAGCATTGCCGCGTATTTATAAACCGTCTCAACCGAACCAAGCGGCAGACCAGCAAGTATCCGTAACATTTGTCCGAATTGTGAAGTTTCGCAAGCTTCGATGGTTAAATGACCACTGTTATGCACTCGGCAGGCAGTTTCATTAACAAAAACTTTATCTTCATCATCAATAAACATTTCAACGGCAAAAATTCCACTGTCATTGAAACTATCTGCTAATCTTTCTGCTATTTCAAGGGCTTTAATTTCAGCTGGTTTTGATATTTCAGCAGGCATTTTTACTACATCAACGAGATTTAACTTATCATCAAATTCCATTTCCACAATTGGATAGATTTTACGGTTTTTATATTTATCACAGGCGATAATTACCGCAATTTCTTTTTTAATATCGCAAAGTTTTTCGATAACGCTAGGAGTATCCCAAATTTTATCTGCCTCTTCGGCATTTTTTATAACTTGAACTCCTTTTCCGTCATATCCCCCTTTGCGTGTTTTTTGCACGAGAGGAAAGCTTAAATTAGTTAATTCTCTTGGTTTTTCTGCTAAATAAAAATCGATAGTCGGAATATTATTTTGACGGTAAAATTCTTTTTGCACTCCTTTATCTTGAATTATTGCCAAAGTGTGGGGAGACGGAACCGTTTTTTTACCCTGTTCGTGTAAAAATTCTAATCCCTTATTGGAAATATGTTCTATTTCAATTCCAATTGCATCGCAATCAATACCGAAAGCGCGAACGGTATCATAATCATTGAAATCACCGCAAATGAATTCGTCGCATAAATGCGCGCAAGAGGCGTTTTTTTGTGGGTCGAGAACTTTGGTTTTAACAGGTAATGAAATTGCTTCTTGCAAAAACATTCTGCCGAGTTGTCCGCCACCGAGAATTCCAATTTTCATACTCTTTTTCCTATAAAATTCAACTATCGCTACAAAATTAGAAAAGAAAACGGTGTATTTTTTTACACCGTTCTATTATCTTTTATCAACTGTTTTATGATTTTATTTCAGTTGGAGAGACTAAAATTCCGTCCTCATCGCAATAAATAAAATCGCCTTCTTTGAATTCGATATTGCCGAAAGAAAGAGGAATTCCCGTTTGACCTTGACCGTCTTTTGCGGATTTTTTCGGATTTGTGCCGAGTGCTTTAATACCAAAATCCATCGTGTTGATTGTGCTGCTGTCGCGGATTACACCGAAAACAACCGCACCAGCCCAGCCGTTTTTCCGTCCTGCTTCGGCGATTTGGTCGCCAATCAAAGCCGAAGCTAAAGAACCACCACCATCGACGACTAAAACTTCCCCTGTTGATGGCGAATTTAAGGTCTTTTTTACTAATCCGTTATCACGAAAACAACGAATTGTACGGATTTTTCCCGAAAATTTTTTGCGCAGTCCGTAATTATTAAATTGCACTTCGCAAGATGGAGTTTCGGGAGCAATATCAATTAAATCAGCGGTTGCAAAATCTTGCATTTTTGGTTTCCTTTTTTTTGGTGAATGAAATGAAAAAAATATTGCCGAAATTTTAGTATAGTCGTTCCACTTCAAAATAATACTGCGTTAGCTTCGCCTCGCCGTATTAGGCATACTGTCTTCGGCTCGCTGCCTTGTCTTATTTTGAATTGAAACGACTATATCAGCTGGAATACGCTTAAATCAATAAAATAATCTTTTATTTATAACTAGTTTATTTAAGGAAAATAAATGAAAAATACCGACGATTTAAGAATTAAAGAAGTTCGTCCTGTTTTACCGCCAATTGCGGTGATTGAAAAATATCCCATTACTCAACTTGCTGCTGAAACGGTGCAAAACTGCCGTGATGCAATCCACAACATTATTTACGGTGCAGATAACCGCCTGTTGGTGATTATCGGACCTTGTTCAATTCACGATACCAAACTTGCGCTTGATTACGGACAACGCCTCAAAAAACTACGGGAAAAATACCGCGATACATTAGAAATTGTGATGCGAGTTTATTTTGAAAAGCCGCGCACAACCGTCGGTTGGAAAGGTTTGCTCAATGATCCGTATTTAGACGGTTCGTTTGCGATAAACGACGGCTTACGAATGGCGCGCAAATTGTTGCTTGATTTGAACGATGATGAAATTCCCGTTGCAGTCGAGTATCTCGATATGATTACTCCGCAATACATCGCCGATATGGTGGCTTGGGGCGCGATTGGAGCACGGACGACGGAAAGTCAAGTGCATCGGCAACTTGCTTCGGGTTTGTCCTGCCCCGTTGGTTTCAAAAATGGCACAAATGGCGATATTCAAATTGCGATTGATGCGATTTCGTCGGCTCGTTCTGGGCATTCGTTTTTATCGGTAACCAAGCTCGGGCATTCGGCGATTGTTAGCACGAACGGTAATGAAGATGCACACATCATTCTGCGTGGCGGTAAGCAAGCTCCGAATTATTCCGCAGCTGATGTCGCCGAATGTGAAGCAATGCTTGCCAAAGCCAATTTGCCAGAAAAAATAATGATTGATTTCAGCCACGCTAATTCCCGCAAGGAATATCAACGGCAAATGCTAGTTGCCGAAGATGTCGCCAGCCAAATTGAGGCGGGAAATAAGAGCATTTTCGGGGTGATGATTGAAAGCAATATCGTGGCTGGAGCGCAAAAATTGATTAACGGTCGAGCGGAAGTTTATGGACAATCGATTACGGATGCCTGTATCGGTTGGGAAGATAGCGAAAAAGTTCTGGAAAGATTGCACCGTGCGAGTGCGGTTCGTTGTAAGAAATAAAAATTCATTTAGGAGACTAAATAATGAAAAAACAAATCAGTGTTTTAATTCTGTCGGCTTTATTGTTAGCGGCTTGTTCGAGTGGTGAAAATGGCGGTAGTAGCGTATCCAAAGCAATTATCACCCCAGTTTTGAATAACGAATGCCATAGTCAATTGGAACAGCAAAAATTATGGCAAGTCGCGAAATTGCAGTTCGGTTCAAAAGCCGAGGAATATGCCAATCGAATTTGCTCTTGCGCATCGGAACAGGCAGCAGAACGGATAACACCTGCGCAAATGCTGAAACTTTCTAGCGATGCGGGACGGATTGAAGTCGCTAAAGAAGTAATCCCACCAACGCTTTCCGCTTGTTATCAGCAGTTGGTTAAATAAGCAAGCTGTTGTTAATTAACGAAAAATCCCCGTAAAAAACGGGGATTTTTTATTTATCACAGTTAGGAAATATCAAATCGGGCAATGATTTAGTTGCTGGCGATACATATCCGCCCATCTGACAACTTTATCGGAGACTTCCATTAGCCACGGTTTTGCACGGTAAGAGCCGCGTTCGAAGCCGCCCATTCCTTCGTGGTAGGCGAGATATTGATTTTTTACATCATTGAGCGGCGTGCCGTTGCGGCGTAGGTTGGCGTGAGCGTAAAAGCTGATGAAATCAACCGCATCATCAAATCTTTCACGGCTAGGATTAAGCGGCGCGGTGCGGGTTTTGAGTAAATACCAATCCCAAGATTCGTCTTTGACTTGCGCATAACCGTAAGCTTTATGCACACTCATCGCCCGTGGATTGAAGCGAGATTCCTGATGGATAAACGCCAAAACATATTCAGGTTGAATGTTCCATTTTTGCCGTGCATCGAAGAGAACTTTGCGCCAATGCGGATAATTTTTGAGCAGAACACAGGCGTTTTCCTGCATTTTTTCTGGCGGTTGGCGGTCTTGGTTAAATCGTGGGTCGTCTTGGTGAATGTTGGGGAAATTCGACGGCATCGGCGGTAAATTGCGACGCGGTTTTTTAGCTGGATAACTAGTTGAACAGGCGGTAAAAAATAAAAAAGAAATTAGCGAAAAAATTAGAAAAAAATTATTTTTTGAATTCATTGGCAAGCTTCTCGACAGATGTAAAATTTCCGAAATTTTATCATTCGATTGGGCTGAAAATAACCGCAAAAAAGTATATAGTCATTCCAGTTCAAAATAATACTGCGTTAGCTTCATCGCCGTATTCTGATACAGTCTTTAAGCTCGCTGTCTTGTCTTATTTTGAACTGGAATAACTATAAATTGCAATATCTTATCGGTAATATTTCAAGCCGTTATCATCTAAATTATTAGCAAAAAGGAACAAAATATGAGCGCGATTGATGAAACTCCCGCCGCCGCTAACTTTATTCGCAACATTATTGAAGAAGATATTAAAAATAATAAAAATCAGGGCAAGGTTCAAACTCGCTTTCCGCCCGAACCGAACGGTTATTTGCATCTCGGGCACATTAAATCTATCTGCTTAAATTTTGGTATGGCGGAAGAGTTTTCGGGCAATTGCAATCTGCGTTTTGATGATACCAATCCTGAAAAAGAAGATGTCGAATATATGGATTCCATCAAGGAAGATGTCGAATGGTTGGGATTTCATTGGCAGAACCTAAATCACGCTTCAGATTATTTCGAGCAATTATTTCAATATGCCTTGCAGTTGATAGAACAAGGTGATGCTTATGTTGATAGCCAAAGTCCAGATGAAATAAAAAATAACCGTGGAACGCTAACAGAACCTGGAAAAAATAGCCCATACAGGGAAAGAAAAATCGAGGAAAACCGTAAATTATTTTTAGAAATGGCGGAAGGAAAATATCCTGACGGTGCAATGGTATTACGGGCAAAAATTGATATGGCATCGCCGAATATCAATATGCGCGACCCAATCATTTACCGTATCCGCCACGCCGCACATTTCCACGCTGGCGATAAATGGAAGGTTTATCCGATGTATGACTACACGCATTGCTTGTCGGATATGTTAGAAGGTATCACGCATTCGCTTTGCACTTTGGAATTTGAAGATCACCGCCCGCTCTACGACTGGGTTTTGGATAAATTAAACACCCCTTGCCATCCGCAGCAAATCGAATTTGCACGGCTTAATTTGGAATATACCGTGCTTTCCAAACGGCGCTTAATTCAACTTGTGAAAGAAAATTTTGTCCGTAATTGGGATGATCCGCGGATGCCGACGGTGGCAGGTTTGCGCCGTCGCGGTATTCCAGCGGCTGCTTTGCGCAAATTTTGCCGTCAAATCGGGATAAGCAAAGCCGACGGCACAATCGAAATGAGCTATTTTGAAAATGTTATCCGTGATTATCTCAACCAAAATTCACCGCGAGCAATGGCGGTGTTAAGTCCTCTAAAAGTAACGATTACCAACTTTAATGATAATCTTCCGAGAATGTTAAAAGTTGCAAATCATCCGCAAAATGAAGATTTCGGTAATAGAGAAGTTAGCTTTTCGGATAGTTTGTATATCGAAAAAGAAGATTTTTCCGAAAATCCACCGAAAAAATGGAAAAGATTGGCATTGGGCGAAAGTGTGCGTTTGCGCGGTAGTTTTGTTATTACTTGTGATGAATGTATCAAGGACGAAAACGGCGAAATAATCGAACTCAAATGCCGTTTAGATGAAAATACTTTGGGTAAAAATCCCGAAGGATATAAGCCAAACGGTGTAATTCATTGGGTCGATGCTAAAACGGCGGTAAAAGCGGAAATCCGTAAATATTCCTTGCTGTTTAACAATCCAAATCCGATGGCGGCGGATGATTTCCGTGAAACTATCAATCCGAATTCTTTGGAAATTATTGACACTGCTTTTGTGGAAAAATCCTTGACAGAAAGTTTTAACAGTGCAGAAATCACCACTTATCAATTTGAACGGCAAGGTTATTTCGCAAATGATAAAGATGGTAGTTCTGAAAATCCTGTTTTCAACCTAACTTTGGGATTGAAAGATAGTTTTGGAAAGTGATTTGATATAGCTATTTCTTGGGATTACTAATGGTAAAAAATAAACCACAATAGTCCCATTTTTTTTAGCTTGGAGTGTAAAAATGTTAGAAGAAAAAGAATTTGATGTGAATGTTAAAGAAATTCCAGAAAGACCCGAAACATTAGGCGAAAAATTATTCCGCGAAGAGACGGAAGCAGCAGAACGACATTATCTGGAAACGGGGATTTGTTATACCCAAGAGGAGGTTGATGAGTGGTTGGCTAGTTGGGGGACGGAAAACGAAAAGCCGTGTCCAGTATGGAAAGGAAAGTAGTTTATTCTGACCGAGCACTCGCTGATTTACGGAGATTGCGACGGTTTTTGGCTATTAAAAATGATAAGGCAGCTAATCGTGCAGCAAATGCAATTAGAACAAAAATAAAAGATTTGGCTATTTTTCCGTATATCGGTAAAAAAGTAAAAGGTTCTAATGTTCCCGAGATTTAATTATTCCCTTCGGTAAAACAGGTTATATCGCAAGATATAGAGTTTTTAGTAAAGAGGTGCTGATTTTGGGGATTAAACATCAACTTGAACTCGGTGATGATATTTGGTTGAAATAGATAGAAGAGGGTGGAAATGGAAAATATAAAAACACTTGACAAAGAAGCAGTAGAGTTAAAAGAAACTTTGGGAGAAAAATTATTCCGTGAAGAGGCGGAAGCAGCAAGAGGGCATATGGACGAAACAGGAATTTATTTCACTTATGAAGAAGTAGATGAATGGCTTGCAAGTTGGGGGATGGAAAACGAAAAACCGTGTCCAGTATGGAAAGGGAAGTAATTTATTCTGACCGAGCACTGGCTGATTTACGGCGATTGCGGCGGTTTTTGTTATTCAAAAATGATAAAAAACTTATTCGGATTTTGGCAATTAGGCATCAACTTGAACTTGGTGATGAAGTTTGGGATTGAAATATAGCATTTATTTCTAGTTATATATTTATTAGTTATTTGCTTTAATTATTTTTATATTTGATAATAAGAATTCGGAGGAAATATGATTAAATTACGCAATATTTCGAAAACTTATCGGAGCAAAAACCAGCAAATTTTGGCACTTGACGGTATAAATTTAGAAGTCAAAGAAGGTGAAATTTTTGGCGTGATAGGTGAAAGTGGGGCAGGGAAGAGTTCTTTAATTCGCTGTGTTAATTTATTAGAGCGACCTGATAGCGGTGAAGTGATAATTAACGGTGAGAATTTACTCAATTTAGATAAGGCGAAGTTATTCTCTGCACGGCATAAAATAGGTATGATTTTTCAGCATTTTAACTTGCTTTCAAATAGAACCGTTTTTGAAAATATTTCTTTGCCGTTGGAGTTATTAAAACAAAATAAAAGCGATATTAAAAAACGCATTGATGAATTGCTTGATTTAACAGGCTTGAAAGATAAAGGCGGATATTTCCCAGCGCAACTTTCAGGTGGGCAAAAACAAAGAGTGGCAATTGCTAGAGCTTTAGCGAGTAATCCCAAAGTTTTACTTTCCGATGAGGCGACTTCTGCGCTAGATCCCAAAACTACGGAAAATATTTTGCAACTGATTGCCAAGATAAATAAAGAGCTTGGTTTAACTGTTTTGATGATTACTCACGAAATGGAAGTTGTAAAGTCAATTTGCCATAAAGTAGCCTTAATTGATAAAGGAAAGATTATAGAAACTAACCGAGTTGCAGAATTCTTTAATAATCCTTCTACGGAAACTGCAAAGGCTTTTGTGCGGCAAAGTGAGAAGTTTAATTTGCCTGATTTTTACCAAAAGAATATACATTCAACTGGTGATTATCCGATTATTAAATTGCATTACAGAGGGCAAATTATTGATAAACCGTTGCTTTCGCTTTTAACTCGAAAATTTAATATTGATACGAGTATTCTTCAAGCCAAAATCGAACATTTTGATAATAAATCAGACGGCATAATTATTGTTGAATTGATTGCTGAAAAAGACAACATTGCTGCGGGAATTGAATACTTACAGGGTAAAAATTTAGATTTAGAGGTATTGGGTTATGTTCGAAAAAATATTTAATCCGCAAATATTAAATTTACTATTTACCGCCACGCTGGAAACTTTATATATGACCTTTACGGCGGCGTTTTTATCGGCGATTATCGGTATTCCGCTCGGTGTTCTGTTATATAGCTCACGACCGAATAATTTTTTAGAAAATAAGTATATTTATTATCCACTTGGAGTAATAGTTAATATCACTCGTTCTATCCCTTTTATGGTTTTGATGCTAGCGATAATTCCCTTTACACGCTTTATTATCGGTTCATCGATTGGAAATACGGCGGCATTAGTTCCATTAACTATCGCGGCAATTCCGTTTATTGCCCGAATGACGGAAAATATTATTAACGAAGTGCCGAAAGGTTTAATTGAAGCAGCGCAATCGATGGGGGCGAATAACCGTCAGATTATATGGAAAGTATTACTTCCAGAAGCCCGTAGCGGATTAGTTGGAGTTATGACGATTGTAATTATTGCTTTAATCGGTTATACGGCGATTGCGGGGGCGATTGGAGCAGGCGGACTCGGCAAAGTAGCTAAGGTTTATGGTTACGATAGATATCGCTTGGAGATTATGTTTGCTTGCGTTTGCATACTTGTAGTTTTAGTGCAGAGTATTCAAAGTATCGGTGATTATTTAGCGAAAAAATTAGATCATCGGTAATTTCTTATTGGTTATGTTTTAAGTTGGTTTATATGACTTGAAATAATCTTTTTTAATTCAAAATACGGAGAAAATTCAATGAAACAGGTAAAATTTTTAAGCTTAACACTAGCTTTATTTGCTGCTTTTTCAAGCATTGCAGAAGCTAAAATTAAAGTCGGTTCAATGAGCGGACAGGAGTCTGAATTGGTCTATACAGCGGCAAAAATTGCCAAGGATAGGTTTAATTTAGAAGTCGAAGTGGTGGAATTTGATGACTATGTAATGCCAAATGTTGCATTAGCAGAAAAAGAAATCGATGCGAATGCAATGCAACACAAGCCTTATATGGACGGAATAAATAAAGATAGGGGCTTTAAGTTGGTCTCCGCGGCGAATACTTTTATTTACCCGATTGGTGCATACAGTAAAAAAATTAAAGATATAAAAGAGTTAAAAGATGGGGCAAAAATTGCTTTTCCAAATGATGCTACAAACGGTGCAAGAGCCCTAATTATGATGCACAACGCTGGTTTAATTAAGCTTAAAGACCCAGAAGATTTGCAAGCTTCAAAGTTGGATGTGGTGGAAAATCCGCATAAATTTAAGCTGATTGATGCTGATGCGCCGTCTTTGCCGCGGGTTTTGGAAGATGTCGATTTGGCGTTTATCAACTCAAATTACGCGGTAAATCACGATTTATTACCGCAAAAAGACGCTCTACTAGTTGAACCGAAAGAAAGCCCCTATGTCAATATCATCGCGACCCGTGAAGGTGATGAAAATCGCGAAGAAATTAAGCAATTTATTCAAAGTTATCAAACCGATGAAGTGCTCGAAGTCGCAGAAAAAATCTTCAAAGGTGCGGCGGTTAAGGGCTGGTAATTGAAGTTAAGTCACACTTAAAAATAAAGCTGGATATATATTTAATCCAGCGTTATTTTTATATATAAGAGTGTGGTTATAAATTTTCTGCACTGTTTATGTTTTAGTGGTTTAAAGAAAATAAAACGGCGGAAAAAATCCGCCGAATATTTGATTATTAAAACTGCCGTTGTAAATTGCAAATAAAATCATCTATATCTTGAAGGAGTTTACTGTTTATTTCCTTTTGAGTCATATTTGTCCCATCAAAATAAAGAGGAGAATATGAAGCAAAGTTTTTCAGATCATTCCGATAATTAAAGTTGGCATAGATTAGATCAAGCTCTTCAAATAATGCTTGTAAGTTATTACTACACATATCTCGACTTATAGACAATATTATAAATAACAATTTATTTTCAGCCACTTCTATCTCATTGTCATAATTTTTGTTTTTAGAAAGCAATTCATACAAAAAATCAACTAAATTGTTTTCTTTTGACAAAATATGCGACAAAAGTTTTTCTTCGATATCAGTTAGTTTATTTTCTTTTTCATATTTATCCAGAAGGTAACTTTTCAGAAAATTTTCTGGAAAATAAAAAAGTTTTATTCCTAAAAATAATAAAAATAAATTAGCATTTATATTATATGTTTCAAAAATGCTAAATTTATTTATAACTTTATGCCAGCTAATCATCGTGTTCCTTTTTTATTTTTTGGATAATTATTTGGTTTGCCAGTTACCTTTCCATTTTCTATAAAATTTCGATGAGTAACTCCACTATTTGGATCAACAATCCATTCAAATACACCTTCTTTTCCATTTAATGAACCTTCTATTTGATATAAAGTTCTGGTTATTCCATCTTTTTGATTTGTAAGCACAAACTGTTCGGCATCAGAAGCATAATTATCAATGATGGAATTAAAATTATGATGTGGATTTGTTTTTAATCCACTACCCGTTCTAGGGTTATCAACTACTGGATTATGTATTTCAGAATTTTTACTATTTTTTGCGGTTTTTTCTGCCTTTTTCTTATCTTTTTTAGCCGTTTTTTCCGCAGTCTTTTCCGCTTTTTTCTCCTTGCTACCGATGCCAAACATTCTTCCGATAGCTTTTACACCTTGACCAGCTTTTTGAATTGCTTTTCCTGCTGGAATTAGTCCAGTTGCTGCCCAAGTTTTATCGGCTAAACCTTCTGCCTCTTTGATG
>JAGBJT010000038.1 GCA_017934275.1 Cardiobacteriaceae bacterium
CATCAAAGAGGCAGAAGGTTTAGCCGATAAAACTTGGGCAGCAACTGGACTAATTCCAGCAGGAAAAGCAATTCAAAAAGCTGGTCAAGGTGTAAAAGCTATCGGAAGAATGTTTGGCATCGGTAGCAAGGAGAAAAAAGCTGAAAAGGCTGCGCAAAAAACGGCTAAAAAAGAGAAGAAAAAGGAAGAAAAAACCGCGAAAAATAGTAAGAAGAGTGAAAAAAAATCAAAGAAACAGGCGAATAATGATAGCACAAAAAATACTAAAAAGAGTGCAGAAAAATCGCAGAAGCAAGGTAATTATACGAGCAATAATAATGCTCAAAATAGTGGAAAGAGTGCGGAAGCAACTCAACAAGAAAATATCATAAAGCAAGCAGAAAATATTTCTACCGCTCTAAAAATGGTCAAGCAACTGCTCCACGAGATTTGAATGAGCAAATCCACTGGAAACAAACCGCCAATAATCCTAGCAAAGGGATTAGTTTTGCGGAAAAAACAGGCAGAAATATGAATACTGATCCCCGTTTTCCAAAAGAAGCTGGATTTGACAAAAGATATACAGACCACGAATTGCCTAGTGGAGAACATATACACATTCACTATAGTCGTTCCACTTCAAAATAATACTTCGTTAGCTTCGCCTCGCCGTATTAGGCATACTGTCTTCGGCTCGCTGCCTTGTCTTATTTTGAATTGAAACGACTATATCAATACAATTCACATACAAATAAAGCCTATGATATGAAAATTGATACTCCGCAAAGAACACCTCCTGCATTACAACCAGGAGCACATATTGATGATAAAACACCTTTATTCGTGCCAAAGGAGAAAAAATGAAGGTTTTAATTCTCTCCAAAACAAAAAAGACATATGAAATAACTAATGTTTCAAATTTATCAATTTGCGGAAAAAGAATTTCTTTTTCTAGAGTAGACAATGATGTTTTAACTCACATAAGTGATGAATTTATAACCATTATTGAAAATTCGATCTCTAAAAATAGCCGTTGTAATGTGTGGTTTGATGAAAAAACACAAGAAATGTGTTTTGCTATTTCTTCAAGTTTGTTTTATTCCGATAAATTATTTAACGACTTTATCGAACATAACCAAGAAGCAATTGAAGAAGTTAAAAAACTACAATCAATATCTGCTTTGATTTAAGTTTATTATTGGCACTAATTGCGCCATTTCTTATTAAAGGGTGTAAAAATGAAAATCAAATGGTGTAACGAAATTTTGGAAGTTTATGCAATAGAAAAGCAATCAGAAAATATAAATTACCTTGTATTACAAGAAAACATCCGTGGTTTTGTAGCAATCAATGCAAAAGATTGTGAAATTGTTGATAATCAAATCACAACTGATGATTTCAAATTTAAATTTACTCATAACGGTTTTTTACTTTCACGAGAGTTTTTACAAGATGACATTTTGAGAAAACAATTGTCATCTTGAAATTAGATTCAACAAACGGCGGAATGTTATTTTCCGCCGTTTTTTTATATCTTACAACTATTTTTTTGACTATTAGCTATTATTTTCCAACCACTTTTTAATCGGAGCAAAATCACGGCGGTGTTCTGGCAATATTCCGTATTTTTCAATTGCTTGCAAATGTTGTTTTGTTCCATAACCTTTATGTTTTGCAAAACCATATTCTGGATATTTTGCATCTAATTCATACATTTGGGCATCTCTTGCGGTTTTTGCCAAAATCGAAGCAGCCATAATATTTGCTTCCAGCGCATCACCGCCAACAATCGCTCGAGCAGAATACGGTAAATTATCAGGAATACGATTACCGTCAATAAGCACACTGTTGGGCTTTATTTTTAACCCCATCACCGCTCTTTTCATTGCAAGCATTGCCGCGTGTAAAATATTAAGCTCGAAAATTTCTTCCACTGTTGCGCTTGAAATTTTGTAGTCTATCGCTTGTTTTTTTATCTCTTCTGCTAAAACATTTCTACGCTTTTCAGTAATTTTTTTCGAGTCATTTAGCTGCGGTAAATCATACTCTTTTGGTAAAATAACCGCAGCCGCAAAAACATCAGCAATTAACGGTCCTCTTCCTGCCTCATCTACCCCAGCCGTTAAACAAAATTCCACCATCGATATAAATTTCCTATACTATTATATATATTAGAAACAGGAAAAGAAAGGTAGACATAACACCCAAAACCAGTAATATAGATATGCTGCATCGAAGACAACCGCGATAAGCCAATAACGAATCATAGTTTCGCCGATATAATTAATATTCCTTCGACGGCAATAAATAAGCTGCCAAATACCGAATAAAAAGCCAGAAATATATATCGCCAGCAAAATAATTAAATACACCAATATTGCTTTAGCATTGCCACAACTCAAAATCCAACTGAAAGACGGTAAAAGCATAATCCAACTACCAAACGGTGAAATTATTAAAAAAAATAACATATACCAAAAACTCTTGCGGCAAAAATCAGCATATTTTTCTTCGCCCAATTTTTCCCAATTTTTCGCCGCCACAAATGAAGTAAGCAAAAAACCAAAAATCCCCGCAAAAATTAAAGCAATCGGAGAATATAGCAGTATTTTGGTATTTCTGTTATTCATTTTTCACCATGTCAAAGCTCCAAACCGCCATCACCAGCGCAATGACGGCTATTTTTTAAGCGTCTAAAACTTCACGCAATATTTCATTGACAATCTTCGGATTTGCCTTACCGCCAGATTTTTTCAAAACCTGTCCGACGAAAAATCCCAGCATTTTGCCCTGCCCCGCACGGTAAGCCTCAACTTGCTTGGGATTAGCTGCCACAATTTCCGCCACCCAATCGCGAATTTGACCGTCATCATTTAACTGACGCAGTCCGAGTTTGTCTATCAATTGTGCGATATCAGCATCAGGCGCGGTAAATAATTCTTGCAAAACCTTCTTGCCAGCATTGCCAGAAATCGTATTCGCCTTAATTTCAGCAAGTAATTCCGCAAATTTATCCGCCGCAATCGGATTATCGCTGAAAGTTTTAGTATTCTCATCTAGTAATTTATAAAGTTCAGAATGCAACCAATTTGCCGACAATTTCGCATCATTTGTCTTACTAACTAGTGCGTCAAAATAATTGCCAGTCGGCAAATCTTGCACCAAGAAATTAAGCAAATCCGTATCAAAGCCATAATCCGCATAACGAGCACGGCGATTTTGCGGCAATTCAGGCAAAAGTCGTTCAATTTCCGACAAAAAATCCTGCGATAAATCAAGTGGTAACAAATCAGGATCAGGAAAATAACGGTAGTCGTTTGCCTCTTCCTTCGTGCGCATTGTGCGAGTTTCCTGACGGTCTGGGTCAAAAAGGCGAGTTTCCTGCTCCACTGTTCCACCATTTTCAACCAATTCAATTTGCCGTTCAATCTCTAAATTTATGGCTTGTTCTACAAATCGGAAGGAATTGATATTTTTTAGCTCAACACGGTTATTAAATTCCGTCGAACCAGTCGGACGAATCGATACATTTGCATCACAACGGAAAGAACCTTCCTGCATATTGCCATCACTAATCCCAAGATAGCGCACCAAATGGTGAATTTTGCGCATAAACGCAACCGCTTCCTTCGCCGAACGCATATCGGGTTCAGAAACCAATTCAATCAAGGGAACGCCAGCACGGTTCAAATCAATCCCTGTGCGGTCAGAAAATGCATCATGCACCGACTTGCCAGCATCCTCCTCCAATTGACCACGGTTAATCCGCACTTTACGGTCAAATTCCTCCAAATAAATCTCACCGCCATCAATTACCGCCTCGGCAAGCTGACTAATCTGATACCCCTTCGGCAAATCAGGATAAAAATAATTCTTGCGCATAAACACTGCACGCGGATTTATCTGACTACCAATTGCCATACCAAATAACGCTGCATACTCAACCGCACGCTTATTCAAAACTGGCAAAACCCCAGGATAACCAAGATCAATTTCGTTGATTTGCGTGTTCGGTTCTTGCCCAAAAACCGTCCCAGAACTGGAAAATAATTTACTCTCCGTTGCAAGCTGAATATGTAATTCCAAACCAATCACCGCTTCGTATTCGTTCATAAAATCTCCTGAAAATAAACAAAAAAACCCCACGCAAAAGTGGGGTTGGATTTTAAGCTGATAATCAAAAACTATCGATTATTTCTTAAGACCTGAAAATTTGTCGTAATCAGTCAAAGCCTTATCGATAATTCTTGGGGTTAAGAATACCAACAATTCAGATTTGGTGAATTCTTTTTTAGTTTGCTTGAAGAGATTACCAATAGCAGGAATATCACCTAGAATTGGAGTTTTAGAAATTGACTTGTTTTGAGTTTGTTCGTAAATACCACCCAAAACGATAGTTTCTCCATTATCAACTTCAACTTGAGTTTGAACTTCATTGGTGTCAATTGAAGGTTCCGAACCAAGACGAGAATCAGATGCTGAATCTTTGTTGATATGAATTTCCATCGCTACACGATCATTAGGATTGATGCGCGGAGTAACTTCCAATTCCAATTTAGCGTCTTTAAATTCAACATTGGTTCCGTTATTGCTATAAGTTGAATAAGGAATTTCTTTACCAGATGAAATCAAAGCTTTATAACCATCTTGGGTAACAACTTTTGGATTAGAAAGCATCTCTGTTCTACCTTCTGCTTGCATTGCACGAAGCTCTAGATCAACATTAACTTCCGTTCCAAGAATTGAAATTCCTAATCTATTGTCAGTGCCTTGCAAAGAACCAGCCGAACCTCCCCAAGTAGTGTGATATCCTCTGCCGCCCCAAGTAACATTATTGATACTAGAGCTGCCTACATCACCACTGCCAGAACCATATCTTCCTGGTTGAACCAGAGTATCGTGTCCAGAATCACCACCAAACATTAAACCAAAATTGCCACCGTATTCATTGTTGAAGTTGTCTGTTGAAAGCACAATGCGCGAATCAATCATAACTTGACGGACAGGCTCATCTAAACGCTCAACCAAAGAACGAACGCGTTGGATATATTCAGGGATATCATTTACCAAGATAGTGTTTGTTCTGTTATCAACAGTTACAGAACCACGAGATGAAAGCATTGATTCATCGCGAGAACCAGGAGCACCATCACGAGAAGCAGCACGGATAATAGCAGCTAAATCAGCAGCTTTTGCATACTTAACTTGAATCAGAACTTGTTGAGTTGGACGCAAGTTTTGCTTTCTTTGCCAAGCTTCAAGAGCTGCAATTTCAGCAGAATCCAGTTCAGCAGCAGGAGCAACATAAATTACACGGTTAACTTCGCGTTTTGACAAACCTTTGGTTTTCATAATGATATCCAAAGCTTGATCCCAAGGCACATTATCTAAACGAAGAGTAATATTGCCACGAACACTGTCAGATACAACAATGTTGTTATTAGTAAATTCAGCAATGATTTGGATTACAGCACGAACTTCAATATCTTGGAAATTCAATGACAGAGGAGCACCAGTGTATTTTTTGTTGTAACCATAACCCATCAAGGCATCAACATTAGCACCAGCTATTTGAGCACCTTTAATTTTATAAACATCTTCTTTTTTAGCTTTTGAACTCTTTCCACCTTGTTGTGGAACAGCGACTGGTTGCATAGCTACCGCTGGTGTGCTGACAGCTGGTGCTTGTGCAACTGGTGCAGCTTGGGCAGATTGTCCATTCAAGGAAACTTGTTTTGCATTCGGGGCAACAGCGGCAGGAGCGGTAGCCACTTGTCGTACCGAAGCTTGTTGTGCATTAGCCAGTAAAGATACGCTCGTGATAGCTAAAACAATACTGCTGCAAAGAATTTTTTTCATAACTTAAATCCTATAATTAAATTTTTTAGTTAAACAACTCTAAAGTGGTCGTTCTGTTTTGCCAACCACGAGGAACTTTATATTTTTCGCGAATCACAATGTGATCTTGGTGAATACTAATAACTTGACCGTTATTACGACCGATAAATTCACCAACTCTTGCTTCCATCACGCCTGCATCAGGAGTTTTAATTAAAACTGCTTGCACTTGTGAAGCATTTTTAACCGTTCCTACCATATTCAATGATTCAAGGTCGTAATCTTCCAAGAAGTAAGGAATATGCTCTTGTGGTGGTTCATCGCTACAATCAGCAGTATCGCAAGTTAATTTCTTTCCAGCTTCTGTGCTAGAAGCAACTTCTTCCGCTTCAATATTTGCATTCAAAACGAACGCTTGCATTTTGAACGGATCAGCATCACCAGCTTCGTAATGGTAAGGTTTATAAGGTTCTAATTTTGGTTTTTCGCCAAGTTCTTTTTCAGAAACCCTGTAGTTTTTTTCCTGATCTTTTATTTTGGAAATACCAGATTTAGCATCACTAACTGGGCTAATAATCGAATAACCTGTCAAGCAAAGAGCTGACGCAATTGACAATATCAATACTAGTTTATTTGTCTTCATCAGTTTATCCTCACTTATTTCTTACGAACAGGAGGCATTTCGCCTTCCATCAATGCTTTGATAACTTCTGGATCATACATATATGTTCTCAATGTTCCATCAACAGCAACAGCATTATCGCCGAACATATCGTTTTTAGAAGCATCAATAACGCTCATAGAAAAATCAGCGATATTCATAATTTGCTCTAATTCAACCAATTTTTGGGCGAATTGAGAAAAATTACTGAAATAAGTCGTAGTTTTCAAAGAAACAGGAGCTATATCAAAATCTCCACTTCTAACATAATTTGTCGGTTTATATTCACGGAAACTAATATCGCTATCCGTTCCAGAAGCATAAACATCGTCAATCAATTTTGCCACACGGTTTTTATCTGGCAGCAATTCAAGATGATCGTGTAAAATTGCAATCAATTCTTTTTTTCTAGCTTTATACTGGTCAAGTGCAATTTGATAACGATAGTTTGTTTGATATGTTTTTAGTTTATCTTCAATCGTCTTCTTATTTCCAGCTTCTTGTTGATGCATACCTTCAAACTTTACTTTGTAAGCAAGTCCTAAAATAACAGCAACAATCAACACCCACGCCACAACTTTATACACAAATGGCCAAGTTCCAGGATTATTCAAATCTAACTGACTTGGTGATACAAAACTCATAAATAACTTCCTTAAATACTTTTGTAGAAATTATTTCGCTAACTCACTAGGAGGAGTAACTTTTATGTTAAGAGTAAATGATCTTACTGGCGTTTGATCCGCTACTCTATAACGGCTAGTGTTAGTTGCCGTATACATACCACCTAATGTTACATTAACAAAATTCGGAAATTTTTCCAATTCTCTAACGAAAGCAGAAACACCCATTTCATTTTCGGCAGTTCCATTCAGCGTCAAAGTTCCATTGTTATATCTAACAGAATTCAAAAATACCGTTTCAGGCATTTTGCTTGAAATATAATCAAACATCTGCAAAGTTAAACCTCTGTCAGATTGTAAATGCTGAATAGTTTGAATTTGACGCAAAACTTCTTGGTTAAATTTTCCAACCTTCTCAACTTCTTTTTTAGCGTTTTCTAATGACTTAATCTCGCTATCAATATGAGAAATAGCTTCTTGTTGTTTATCAAGATAACCTTGTTCCAAAAACCAATATATCCCGCAAACAGCTAAAGCAGCCACCACAATAACAGCAGTAAGATTAGTAAATTGTTTCTTTTGCGCTTCTCTTAATTCCGCACGCCAAGGTTGCAGATTAAATCTTCTAGTCATTATTTTTCCTCCATAGCCAAAGCAATTGCCAAACTATGATTTACACTGGTTTGAATTGCATCGTTGCCAGCTTTTCCGCGCAACTTGCTTTTCAAATCTAGCAATTCCAAAGGCATCGAAACAGCATCAGATAATTTATCCACAAACCCGTGCAATAAAGAACCGCCGCCAGTCAAATAAATTCTCTCTATGCGTTTAGCATTACTGTCGCTAGCTTCATAGAAATCAATTGCCAAGTTAATTTGTTCCGCAAACGAAGCCACATAAGGTTTAAGTATTAAATTGTTATACTCATCATCAACAGTCAAATTGAACTTTTTAGATTCAGCTGCTTCCATGTCGATATCATAAACATCACGGAACATTTCTGTCGCTTGATTTCCACCAACTTGCGCATCACGAGAGAAAATATATCTGCCATTTTGATAAACCATAATACGGCTTTTTGCATAACCAACATCAACAATTGCAATCGTGTTAGCTTTTACATCATTACTTTCAATCAATGATTCAACCAAACGCTCATAAGCGAATACATCAACATCAACCTCAGGTGCGTCTAGTGTTTTAGCTCTATTTTCAAACAATTCTGTTTTTTGATCAACAATATCACGGCGAGCAGCAACAGCTAAATATGTGCCGTCTGGTGATGGTTGCTCTTCGAAATCAAAATAAACTTGCTCAATATTGAAAGGCAGATTTGGAGCTAATTCAAGCTCTACCGCCCCTTCCATTTGATCAGGCGTAACATTATCAGGAATATTAACATTACGCATAACAGTATCACCAGATGAAACATGGATAACTGGCAAGCCTTTGACTATTTTGTGAAATTTCAACAAATTCGAAACAATATTTCTCATTCCTTCTTTGTTGCGACCTTTACGAATATCCTCTGGGATCACTTCGTAGACCAAATCGCTACACACAAAACTCCTGCCAGTCTTTTTAATGCGCGCAAATTTGACGGCATATTGCCCAATATCTATACCGATAATATCGGTCATTTGTAACTCCTTCTATTTGCCGGAACAGGTAATAAAATCAAATAGTCCGCTCTTCTGACCCCATATACATCTGACGCGGTCTACCAATACGATAACCCTCCGAAATCATCTCATTCCAGTGCGATACCCAACCAGCTGTTCTAGCAACTGCAAACATTGCAGTAAACATGTTTACAGGTATCTTCAATGCGCTGTAAATGATTCCAGAATAAAAATCAACATTCGGATAAAGTTTTCTTTCTATGAAATAATCATCCTTCAGAGCAGCTTCTTCTAAACGCAAAGCAAGCTCCATTCGAGGATCATCTCCATAATGCTTCAAAACATCATAACAGACATTTTGGATAATTCTAGCACGAGGATCATAGTTTCTATAGACTCTATGACCAAAACCCATCAACTTAAATGGATCATTCTTATCTTTCGCTTTTGCGATAAATTTCGGAATATTCTCCACAGTACCAATTTGATCCAACATTTTCAAAACAGCTTCATTCGCACCACCATGTGCGGCACCCCATAAAGCCGCAATACCAGCTGAAACCGCTGCATATGGATTAGTTCCAGTACTTCCAGCCAATCGAACCGTAGAAGTTGAAGCATTTTGTTCGTGATCAGCGTGCAAAATAAACAATAAATTCAAAGCTTTCGCTGCCAAAGGATCAATTTCATAAGAACTTCCAGGACGCTCAAACATAGTCCGTAAGAAGTGTTCAAAATAATCATCTTCCTCTTTCGGATAACCAAAAGGATAACCACGACTATAGCGGAATGTGCAAGCAGCAATCGTAGGAATCTTCGCAATCAAACGCATAGATGCAATATATCTATCTTCTGGATTATTTACATCCAAACGATCGTGATAGAACGCAGCCAAAGAGCCAACAATACCAGTCAAAATAGCCATCGGATGCGCATCGTAATTAAATCCCTCGAAGAAATGCTGAACACGACGATTCAACATACGATAAAAACGAATATTGTCATCGAATTCTTTACTTTGCGCAGGTGTTGGCAATTCACCGTGATAGAGAAGATAGGTTACATCTAAAAAACTCAAGTTATTAGAACAAAGAGTTTCGATTGGATAACCGCGATACATTAACTTACCAGCTGCACCGTCAATATAGGTAATCTTACTTACACAAGAAGAAGTAACCCCATAACCTGGATCGTGAGTAAAATAACCAGCAGCTTTCGGTAAGGTCGAAATATCAATACCAGGAGTACCAAGAACTGGTTCAACTACTGGAAGTTCAACTTCCTTGTTATTAACTTTATCAATCAGTGTAACTGTGCGTTGCGTCATTTATATATCTCCGTTTAGTGGTCAATCTAGAAAACTATCAATCTTTGAATAAAACTCATTTTTTGCCATATTTACGACGGAAACGATCAACTCGTCCAGCCGTATCAACGATATTTTGAGTTCCAGTGTAGAACGGATGCGACTTACTGCTCACATCAACTCTAACTAGTGGATATTCATTTCCATCTTCCCACTTAATTGTCTCTTTTGTTTCAACAGTAGAGCGGGTCAAAAATGCGAAATTTGCCCCTGCATCTTGGAAAACAACTGGACGGTAGTTGGGATGGATATTTTCTTTCATTATTTCTCCTAAATCTTTAACAAAATGAGGTGGGGATTTTACAACTTTTAACTTCCCAACCTTTACGCTACAAATCAACGCACCGTAAATAAACACCGAAACACTATAAATGATTTGTAGCAAATTTACAACATCTATTATCCAATTTACAACATTTTTACTTTTTCTTCATTATCTCCGTATTGCTGTAATCGAGTTTGCGCCCCACCAATTCGCAATTGCATACATCACAATCAAAACCGCTCCGATGGTAATTCCGATATCTGCGACATTAAAAATCGGAAACGAATGTTCTTTGTAATGAACCAAAATGAAATCCACGACTTTTCCGTCAATATAGCGGTCATACGCGTTACCAGCTGCACCGCCAAGGATTGAGGCATATGCAAATCTTGCGGTCATATCTAATTTCTCGAACAGAAGTTCCCAAATTAGCCACAGCCCAACTATGACGGCGAGCAGAATAAAAAACCATTTCTGCCAGCCGCCTTGATTGGAGAGCATACTGAAAGCCGCTCCCTCATTGAATGCCAGATGAAAATCAAGAAACGGAATAATTTTTTTCGAACCGTAAGAAAGATGCTCAACTGCCCAGATTTTCGAAAAATAATCGCCAGCAAGCCAAGCACCAGCCAGCACGAATGAAAAAACAATACCCAAAAATCTACGCATTAGCAGAACTCCCGTTTTTCGCCGCTACCATCGACATTTTCCACGCAGCGCGGGCAGAGTTCTGGGTGAGCGGCAATATTTCCGACATCTTCACGGTGATGCCAGCAGCGCACGCATTTTTCACCTTGTGCTTTTTCGACGCTAGTTTTTTCTACCGCTGCTTCTGTAATTTCCACCGCTGAAACAATTAACGCAAAATGCAGTTCTGATGCTATTTTTGCAACGATTTCGTATTTATCTTTCGGCAATTCAATTTTCACTTTTGCTTCTAATCCAGAGCCGATTAAGCCTTGATTGCGAGCCTTTTCGAGTTCGGCATTGATGTTTTCACGGATATTCAAAATCGTTTTCCACTCATCGAAATTTAGCCGTGAATCAGCGTCCAAGCCGCGCAGTTGCTCATAAAAACCCTCAAAAAACACGCTTTCATCTTTTTCGCCTGGGAGGTATTTCCAGATTTCTTCGGCTGTGAAGGACAAAATCGGAGCAAGCCAAGCGAGCATTGCCCGCAAAATGTGATAAATCGCGGTTTGAGCGGAACGGCGAGCGGGTGCATCTTTGGCGACGGTGTATTGCCGATCTTTAATGACATCGAGATAAAAACCGCCCAAATCCACCGAGCAGAAGTTGAATAAGAGCTGATAAATTGTGTGAAACTCGTATTTTTCGTAGAGCTTGATGATTTTTTCTTGTAAATCAGCAGCGAGAGCTACGGCGTAACGGTCGAGTTCTACCATTTCCTCATAAGCGACAAGATTTTTTGCAGGATCAAAATCGTGCAAATTTGCAAGCAGGAAGCGGCAAGTGTTACGGATACGGCGGTAAGCATCGGCTCGTTGTTTCAAGATGTTTTTACTCAAACTTACTTCACCTGAATAATCCACCGACGAAACCCAAAGCCTGAGTATATCTGCGCCCAGCTCTTTAATTACGCTTTCTGGATCGACGACATTTCCCAGCGATTTACTCATTTTTCTGCCCTGCTCATCGACGGTAAATCCGTGCGTGAGCAGACCTTTATACGGCGGCTGACCGTCAATTGCCGACCCAACCAGCAAAGATGAGTGAAACCAACCGCGGTGCTGATCCGAACCTTCGAGATACAAATCGACTGGATATTGCAACTCTTCACGGCGGCGCAGAACGCTGAAATGCGTGCTACCAGAGTCGAACCACACATCGAGCACATCGTTTAATTTTTCGTATTTATCGGCATCTTTTTTGCCCACCAATTCAGCGATATCGAGTTCAAACCAAGCTTCGATACCTTTTTCGGCGATTTTTTCGGCGGCTTTGTGCATTATTTCCGCGACATTCGGATGTAGTTCGCCAGTTTCCTTATCCACCACAAAACACAGCGGCACGCCCCAATATCTTTGCCGTGAAATACACCAATCTGGTCGCCCTGCAATCATATTGGTGAGCCGTGGTCTGCCCCATTCTGGCGTAAATTGCACGCTATCCAAGCCTTTAAGCGCAGCCTGCCGCAGATTTTGCTTATCCATCGACACAAACCACTGGCTAGTTGCACGGAAAACCGTTGGCGTTTTATGTCGCCAGCAGCAAGGATAGGAATGTTGCATTTTGGAAACTTGCGCCAGAGAGCCGTTTTGCTGCATCAGTTCGATTATTTCCGCTTCGGCTTTGAAGATAAATTTGCCTGCAAATAGCGGAGTTTCCGAGGAATAAACACCGTCTCCCATCACAAAATTCGGAAATTCTTTGAGTTCGTGATATTTTTTGACCACCTCAAAGTCGTCTGCACCGTGTGCTGGCGCGGTATGCACGCAACCTGTGCCCGCATCAAGAGTGATATGTTCGCCCAAAACCACAAGCGATTTTTGACCGTCGATAAACGGATGTTTAAGCCAAATCCGTTCTAACGCCGCACCTTTTGCTCTACCGATAATTTGCCAATCGCTAGTTGAATTCCAGCGATTTTTCACCGTTTCCAGTAATTCTTCGGCAATTACAAACGGATTACCCTCACCTTTCACCAAAACATAATCAAACTCCGAATGCAGAGCCACGGCAGTATTTGCTGGCAGAGTCCAAGGTGTCGTTGTCCAGATAATTACATCGACTGCATCTGGTGTTTCCGTCGCATTCATTTTTTCGGCGATTTCAGCGGGATTTACGGCAGCAAAGCGCACATCAATGGAATAACTTTCTTTGTCCTGATATTCAACTTCGGCTTCGGCAAGCGAAGAACGGCAATCGAAGCACCAATTTATCGGCTTCATTCCTCTAACCACATTTCCGCCTTTCACAATCTCCGCCAAGGCTCGCACGATGTCGGCTTCGGTTTGGAAATTCATTGTCAGATACGGTTTTTCCCAATCACCGAACACGCCGAAGCGGATAAAACCTTGCTTTTGAATTTCGACTTGTTCTTTGGCGAAATTGCGGCAAGCGGCACGGAATTCAGTTGCGGAAACTTTGACATTCGGCTTACCGAGCTTTTGTTCGACTTTTTGTTCAATCGGCAGACCGTGGCAATCCCAACCTGGCACATACGGGCAGTCGTAGCCCATCATCTGCCGTGATTTCATAATGATGTCTTTCAGAATTTTGTTGAGTGCGTGCCCGACATGAATCGCGCCGTTAGCGTAAGGAGGACCGTCGTGGAGTACGAATTTGCGCCGTCCTTTGGATTTTTCGCGTTGTTTTTCATAAATCTTGTTTTCTTGCCAGAAGCGCAAAATTTCTGGTTCACGGGCTGGAAGATTGCCGCGCATCGGAAAATCAGTTTGAGGTAGGTTCAAAGTATTTTTGTAATCAGCCATAAGAATGCCTTTTTGTGAATAAAAAAATGGTCTAAATTTCCATACTTGCCGTCAGAGTTTTGCTTTCAGCATCAAAAAATTGTCTAGCTGCGGCAATATCAAGAGAAATTTGCTTTTGTAATTCGGAAAAATTGTCGAATTTGACGATATTTCTAAGAAATTTCTCAACCGAAATTTTGAGTTTTTGTCCGTATAAATCCCGCTCAACATCAAGCAAATGCGCTTCGATTTTTCTTCTTGCGGAATGAAATGTCGGTGCGCTTCCAACATTAGCCACCGCCTGAAATTTTTCGCCACTTGCCAAAATCTCGACTTCCAGCGCATAAACACCGTCAGCGACCGCCCAGTTTTGCGGAATATGCAAATTAGCGGTGCGAGCGTCTAATTTTTTACCGCGCCCTGCCCCAGCTTTGACCGTTCCGATAAAACTTGGGAAATGTCCGAGCATTTTTGCCGCCGTAGCAATATTTTTCTCTTGCAGCAATTCACGGATTTTGGAGCTCGAAATTCTTTGATTTTCCTCGCATACCGCAGGGATTATTTCTACCGCAAAACCGTATTTTTCCCCGAATTGCGCCAGTTTTTCAGCCGTTCCCTGACCTTGATAACCGAAGCGAAAATCTTCGCCGACAATCACAAATTTCGCTTGCAATCCCGTAAGTAAACACCGTTTTACGAAATCTTCCGCCGAAGTTTGCCGCAATTTTTGGTTAAAACTCATCAAAACCCAATCAGAGATTTTTTGCTCTGCCAGATAGAAAGCACGGTCAGCGAGATTAGAAATGACACAGGGATTTTCCCCGCGAGTGAGAATTTTGGTGTGTGGAAAAAAACTCACCGCCGTTGCAAGAAGTTGTTTTTCGCTGGCAATTTCACAGCAGCGCGCCAACATTTTTTGATGCCCACGATGCACACCGTCAAAATTACCGATTACCACCGATGATGATTGCGGCAGATGAAATCCGCTCTGCCATTTTGAAATTTTCATAAATTGTGAATTTGTTCTGAAATAAGTTTTTATTTGAAAGAATTTTTTATAAATATTGCTTGGATTTGCGGTTTTCTCGGGCAAATTCAACAAATGGCGGAAAAATTCCAGCAAAATTTCTTGTGCAATCTTGATAATTCCTCATTTATCTAGGCTTTAATTCCGTCTAGCGGCAACACAGCCGCTTTTTATTTGTAAGGAAAAAACGAATGACTCAAAGCAACACGACTTACCAACCGAAAGAAATTGAAAATCGCCTTTATGCACAGTGGGAAGAAGCGAATTATTTTGCGCCGCGAGACGGTAAATCTGCATACTCAATAATGATTCCGCCGCCGAATGTAACTGGTTCTTTGCATATGGGGCACGCGTTTCAGGATTCGCTAATGGATATTTTGATTCGCTACCGTCGGATGTCTGGCGATAAAACTCTCTGGCAAGTCGGTTGCGATCACGCAGGAATTGCGACGCAGATGGTAGTTGAACGGCGACTTGCGGCACAGGGAAAATCTCGCCACGATTTAGGTCGCGAAGAATTTTTACGGGAAATTTGGGACTGGAAAGCGCAATCTGGCGGACAAATAATGCGGCAATTGCGCAGGCTCGGTGCTTCGGTTGATTGGTCGCGGGAACGCTTCACGATGGACGACGATTTATCTCGTGCAGTGCGCGAAGTTTTCGTCAAACTCTATGACGACGGTTTGATTTACCGTGGCAAACGCCTAGTCAATTGGGATCCCGTGCTCAAAACCGCAATTTCTGATTTAGAAGTAGAAAACCGCGACGAGAACGGTTTTATGTATCAAGTTCGTTATCCGATTGTGGGTGAAGACGGTTTTATCGAAATTGCAACTACGCGTCCCGAAACCATTCCCGCTGACAGCGCAATTGCGGTAAATCCGACGGACGAACGCTATCAACATCTCATCGGCAAAACCGTGCAAGTTCCGCTTTGTAACCGTGAAATTCCCGTTATTGCTGATGATTATGTTGATAAAGAATTCGGCACGGGCTGCTTGAAAATCACGCCAGCTCACGATTTCAACGACTATGCAGTCGGACAACGCCACAATCTTCCTGCCATCAACATTTTTAATCCTGATGCAACGGTAAATCAAAATGCGCCTTTGCCGTATCAAGGTTTAAGCCGAGAAAAAGCGCGGGAAGTTTTTGTCGCTGATTTAGAAAAAAACGGATTTTTGGCAGAAGTTAAACCGCATCAACTAACTCGTCCTTACGGCGACCGTAGCGGCGTGGTAATTGAACCTTATTTGACCGATCAATGGTTTGTAGATTTCACCGCTAAAGGCAAGGAAATTCTCACCAATCCAGCAATTGCCGCCGTGCGCGAAGGAAAAATCAAATTCGTGCCGAAAAATTGGGAAAACACTTACTTCCGCTGGCTGGAAAATCTGCAAGATTGGTGTATTTCGCGCCAACTCTGGTGGGGACACCGCATTCCCGCTTGGTATGACAAAGACGGAAATATTTATGTCGCTGAAAACGAACAAGCGGTGCGAGAAAAATATGCGCTTACCGCCGATTTAGAGCTTCATCAAGACGAAGATGTTTTGGATACTTGGTTTTCTTCTGCGCTTTGGCCGTTCGCAACCCAAGGCTGGCCTGATAAAACCGCCGATTTAGCCGAGTTTTATCCGAGTTCCGTGCTGGTTACGGGCTTTGACATCATCTTTTTCTGGGTCGCCAGAATGGTACTGATGGGGCTTTATTGCACGGGCGATGTGCCGTTCCGTGATGTTTATATCCACGGTTTAGTGCGCGACGGCGACGGTCAAAAAATGAGTAAATCCAAGGGCAATGTGATTGACCCGATTGATGTAATCGACGGTGTTGATTTGGAAGAACTCGTCCGTAAGCGCACGGAAAATATGATGCAGCCGCAAAAGGCAGCCAAAATCGAAAAGCAGACACGGCGCGAATTTCCTGACGGTATTCCAGCTTGCGGCACTGATGCGTTGCGGTTTTATTTTGCGGCGGTAGCGACTAGCGGTAGAGATGTGGTTTTTGATATTTCCCGCGTTGAGGGTTACCGCAATTTCTGTAACAAAATCTGGAACGCCGCCCGTTTTGTCGAAATGCAAATCGGCGATGAGAAAGTAAATGCGGTTGATATTCAAGACTTTTCCGCAGCCGATGTTTGGATAAATATCCGTTTTAATCAAGCATTGCAGACGGTTGAAAATGCGATAAACACTTACCGCTTCGACATTGCCGCTCAAGCCGTTTATGAATTTATCTGGCACGACTACTGCGATTGGTATCTCGAACTAACCAAACCAGTGCTCTCAAAATCCGCGACAGACGAAAAAGCCAAAGCAGCTGCGAAATTCAATCTCCTTGCGGTGCTCGAAAAAACTCTACGCCTTCTTCACCCGTTTATGCCGTTTATCACCGAGGAAATCTGGCAAAAAGTCGCCGTAAAACTTGGAATTAAGCGTCCGACCGTAATGCTGGAAAAATTCCCTACATTGCAAGCGGAATTCGGATTGGATGCGGAAAAAAATCAAAAAATCATCTCCGAAATCGAATGGCTACAACAAACTCTGCTCGGCATTCGGCAAATCCGTGCGCAAATGAATATCGCACCTGGCAAACCGCTCACCGTTCTATTTGGTGATATTGAAGACACTCACCGCGAATATTTAGCTAATCTCAAAACCTTGCTCATTTCGCTCGGACGGCTCAATTCAGCACAAATCGCACAGGGTGAAATTCCAGAATCAGCGGCGTTTGCGGTCGGTAAAACTACGGTAAATATCGCACTCGCTGGACTAATCGATAAAAAAGCAGAACTGGCACGGCTCGACAAAGAAATTGCCAAACTTGAACAAAATATCGCACGCATTTCGGCACAGCTCGGCAACGAAAAATTCCTCGCCAAAGCTCCTGCACAACTTGTCGAAACTAACCGTAAAAATTTGCAATCAGACCAAGAGCAAGTAGAAATTCTCAAAAACCAAAGAGCAAAAATCGAAAAACTAAACTGACCGTCAAAAATAAAAAATCCTCCAAATTCGGAGGATTTTTTCGATATAGTCGTTTCAGTTCAAAATAAGACAAGGCAGCAAGCCGAAGACAGTATCTAGAATACGGCGAGGCGAAGCTAACGCAGTATTATTTTGAAATGGAACGACTATACACAGATGAATAATTAAATTGTCCAACCTTCTGTTTCTTTTGATAAATGCACACGGCGAATGTAATCCTGCACCGCTCGTTTATCCGCACCTGGGACAATTTGCTCGATAAAGTCGTAATGCACCGAACGCAAACGCTTGTTTTCGTGCCAAATCAAATAGCTATGGAAAGAATTTATCCACGGTAGCGGCAAAGCAACTAAATCAGCGTCCAATTCTTCGTCATAAGAAATATCCGCAATCGCACCAACCCCCATCGAAGAGCGCACATAGCTTTTAATCATATCGGGAGAACGGGCGGTTACCGCGATTTTCGGAGCAACCCCCGCATCCAACATCGCCTGCACCAAACCAGATTGTCCCTTGTGCGAAGTGATGTAAGTCAAAAGCGGATACTGTCCAATTTCAGCCAAACTTTCTGGCGGTTTTTCGGCGAATTTATGCGTCTTCGGCACAATTAACATCAAATTCCAACTCATCGCTGGCAGCGAAATTAAAGACTGCATCTGATTTTGATACGGCGATAAATCCTGCGCCGAAAACCAACCAAAATCCGCTTCCTGCGTGTTCAATGCGTCCAAAATCTGCACATTCGTACCCTCGATGATGTCCAGCGGTATTTGCGGATAAGTTTTCTGCATATACGGCATCACGGAAATTAAGGCATAGCGCGCGAGAGTGTTGGTAGTCGCAATATGCAGCTGGGAAAAATATTCCTCCTGCGACTTTCCCGCTAAACGACGAATTGATTCAACACCCGCTAGAACTTTTTCAATTTCAGGAAGTAGTTCATCACCAAAAGCTGTGAGACCGATAAAAGATTTGTTGTTGCGCTTGAAAATTTGATTACCAAGTGAATCTTCGAACAATTTAATTTGCTTACTAACCGCTGGTTGCGACATAAAAAGAGCTTTCGCCGCCGCAGTTACGCTATATTCATTTGCTACCACCGCAAACACACATTGCAACTGCCGAAGTTTCATTTGATTTTCCTAATTATTTGAACGAATTGCAGGCATATTAACGAACAACGCGACATTTTTTGTCAATGACTAAAAAATAGAAAAAATTATTTTTAATTTACTTGGCAATATTCATCGCGAAAAAATACGGCAAATATAGTCGTTTCAATTCAAAATAAGACAAGGCGGCGAGCCGAAGACAGTATGCAGAATACGGCGAGGCGAAGCCAACGCAGTATTATTTTGAAGTGGAGCGACTATAGGAGATAAAAAAAACGCCGACTTAAAACATCGGCGATTAAAAGAAAGGAGACCAAAGCGTTTTTTGTAACGCAGCGGTCTTTATGCAGCTTCGATGCCAAGCAAATAAATTTCTTTATATTTCAATTGGATACGGTAAATAATAAAAATCATTTTTCCTGTTCTAACAATTTTTCGCCCGCTTTTTTCATATCAGAGCCGAATTTTTCTGCTGCCTCGCCAATGTTTTTTGCTGCTTTTTCCACTTCTGGTTGAGCCTCATTGACAAAATTTTGTGCGGCATTGCCAATTTCTTGCCCAGCTTCTTGCAATTTATTACCAAGTTTTTCTGCTTCCTGACCGACTTCTCTACCGAATTCCTGTGCAGTTTTTTCCAATTTCTGCGCTTCTTCACCAAGTTCGCGACCAATTTTGTCGGAATGCGTTTCCACTGCTTTACCGAATTCCTGCAAAGCTTCGCTTGCTTTTTTTGCCGCTTGTTCATCACCAACTGCCGCGCCAATTTGCTCGATATTTTTCGCGATGTCGGCAGTTGCTTGTTCGGTGCTTTTCGGTTTTGTATCAGGAGCTTGCGTATTTTTCACTTCTTCTTTACAGGCGGAAATAAAAAATACCGTGAATAACACGAAAATTTTCAGTAAATAGTTCATAAATCACCTTGAAAAAAATAAAAAATTTCATTTAACGAGCGGGAAAATGACGAATTTTGTCGGAATTATTTTCTTCCCGCATTTTGCTTTCACCGACTTTGCGCACTTGGTCGATGCGAGTAATTTGATAGTAAGGAATGAGCGACATTTGCACTTCCCCGAATTCATTGATGAGCTTTTCAATTCTTGGGTCGATTACTAAATGATGCTCTTCTAAAAATAAAAATCCTTCAATACAAACAAAACCGTGCATATCGGAAGGATAAACATTGCGGACATATAAATCGTAGGTTTTATCTTCGGTCTTGAATTGAATGCGGTAAATATATTTTTCTTCCGTATTCATCAATTTTCTCCAATTAAATTGTCTTCATTATTCCTGTTCATCTCTATCGCAACTTCTTGATTTTCAAGAGAAGTGGGATTTTCTTGCTTATTTTCAGCTTCTTTTAGCTTATTTTGCGCCTCACCGCCCAAATTTTGCTCTTTTTCTGGCATTTTTTGCGGTTCATTTGAATACAAAGCATATTTTTTTACAGAGTAATTTTGCCAAGCTGTTATAAACTCTTGGATATGTTTTTTATCCGAATCTTGGCTTAATTTTTGTAAATATCCCGACAAAAGATCTAGATTTGCACGGTAAAGATTGTCATCTAAATTACCGCGCATTAACTCAAATCTTAAATAAACTCCATAAGTATTCAAAACATCGGTTTCGCAATAATCACAGATAGCTTTAATATCACCAGAGACGAATAAATCTTGCACTTTACTACCGTCAGTTTCCAGCTTGCCTGGAAAGCCGCAGAGTTTGGCAATATCGTTCAAAGAAGCCTGCGCTCGCGCTGAATATCCCGACAAAATATCCATCAAATCCAAATGCCGCCAGTGATATCGCGATAAATAGTTGTTGTAACGAAATCCGCTGACTTTACCGATGGTGTGGCTATCTTCACCGTTAGCAAAATAATTTTGCGCCCGAATACCGTGCAGCAAAGCGCGGTAATGCAAAACTGGCAAGTCAAAACCAGTTCCATTCCAACTCACCAAAGATGGCAAAAATTTGTCAATTCCCGCAAAAAAACGCTGCAAAATTTCCGCCTCGCTATGATTTCTTCCCAAAGTCCAAAGTTTGATTTTTCCTTGATAAATATCAGCCAGCAAAAGTGAAATACAAACCACCCTATGCATATGATGCCGATGGAATGTATTACCAACTTCTGATAAGCGTTCGGCATTCATTGCCGCAAGAACTTCTTCTTCAGGAGTATTAGCGGGAATTTTATTAACTAGGCGAAAAGCGGCAGTATCCGCGACAGTTTCAATATCAAACACTAAAACTTGTCCTGACATTGGCATCTTCCGTATCTATAAAAATTAAAATAATGATGAGTTTTACGGTAAAAAATAGTGATTAAATATAAACTAAAAACCGTAATAAAAAATCGAGCGACACTTAAATCGCTCGACTATAAAAAGTTATAAAAATTACTCTTTTGCACGCCCTAAATATTCCGCGCTACGAGTATCAACTTTAATCACATCACCGATATTTAAGAAAAGCGGAACACGCACCACCGCACCAGTTTCCAAAGTTGCAGGTTTGCCGCCGCCACCAGAAGTATCACCGCGCAAACCTGGATCGGTATCAATAATTTTGCGTTCGACAAAATTTGGCGGAGTTACGCTGATGATATTGCCGTTCCAAAGCACAACCGTGCAGTCATCTTGCTCCTTCAACCATTTTTCCGCATCAGCAACTGCTGCTTGCGAAGCTGGCAATTGGTCGAAAGTTTCGGGATTCATAAAGTACCAGTTATCTTCATCTTTGTATAAATATTGCATATTGGTTTCAAGCACATCAGCAGCTTCCACTGTTTCGCCTGATTTGAAGGTTCTTTCTAATACCCTCCCCGTCTTTAAATTCCGCACCTTTACACGGTTAAAAGCTTGCCCTTTGCCTGGTTTTACGAATTCATTTTCGACAATCGCATATGGATCGCCATCAAGCATAATTTTTAATCCGCCACGAAATTCGTTAGTTGAATAATTTGCCATAAATTTTTCCTTCTCTTTAATATGATTGACAAGTTGTTGAATAAAAAATTTTCGTTTTTACTTGAAAATAATTAAACATTGAAACGGAAGTGAATCACATCGCCTTCACAAACCCGATAATCTTTACCTTCCAGCCGCCATTTTCCAGCTTCTTTTGCACCTTGTTCCCCACCGTATTGAATAAAGTCTTCAAAAGCAATAACTTCTGCTCGAATAAAACCTCTTTCAAAATCCGAATGAATAACTCCTGCTGCTTGCGGTGCGGTTGCGTTTTTCGGCATTGTCCAAGCGCGAACTTCTTGCACGCCCGCGGTGAAATAAGTGCCGAGATTTAATAATTCATAACCTGCACGGATTAAACGATTTAACCCCGCTTCTTCTAAACCATAGGCTTGCAGAAGCTCTAATTGTTCCGCACCTGTTAGTTGAGATAATTCGGACTCTATTGCCGCACAAATCGACACTGTTTGCGCTTTATTTTCCGCTGCGTATTTTTTCACCGCTTCCAAATGCGCATTATTATTTTCGCCCCCTTCATCAATATTTGCGACATATAACATCGGCTTCATCGTAAGCAAAAAGAATTCACGGGTTGCCGCTTTTTCTTCATCTGTTAATGCAAATGAACGGGCTAACTTTCCATCTTGCAAATGATTATTTAACTTTTCGGCAATTTCTAACTTTAATTTTGCATCTTTATCGCCACCTTTTGCCACTCTAACTAGCCTTTGGCTAATCTTTTCAAGTGATAATAAGTCTGCCAAAATTAGTTCCGATTCGATAACTTGAATATCACGAATTGGATTAACCGAACCCGACACATGCACCACATCATCATTATCAAAACAGCGCACCACCTGCGCAATCGCATCGGTTTCACGAATATTTGCCAGAAACTGATTACCTAAACCTTCTCCCTTCGACGCACCTTCAACTAATCCCGCAATATCAACAAACTCCATCACCGTTGGCACAATTCTTTGCGGTTTGACTATTTCGGCTAATTTTTCTAACCTCTTATCAGGAACTTGCACCACTCCTGTATTCGGTTCAATGGTGCAAAAAGGATAATTTTGAGCTTCTATTCCCGCATTCGTTAAAGCATTAAATAAAGTAGATTTTCCAACATTGGGAAGTCCAACAATCCCACAATTAAAACCCATATTTTCTCCAAAAAATATCGCTTAAATTGAATAATAACAAAAGCAAAATTCCAGCTGAATTATATGCAAAATTTCAGCAAATTCACTGATTTTCCAAATGTTTTTTCTCGCCAATTGTAATTGACGGTAAATTCCATTTCTTTTTAATTGCTAATAATCTTAAAAGAAATGTAACCGATAAAGAAACCGTATCTCTTAACCATATTTCGCAATTAAGTTTTAATAAAACTAAAAATACTATTCCACCGCAAATTGCACAAGTTATATAAATTTCTTCCCGCAAAACTAATGGAATTTGCCGACAAACAATGTCGCGCATTATTCCGCCATTAACCGCGGTAATTACCCCCATCAGCACCACGATCGGATAAGCAAAACCTTTCGACAATGCCGCTTCAAAACCAATTACCGCAAAAGCCGCAAGCCCTATTGCATCAAAAAAAACTAGTGGTCTTGCAAAAAATTTCTCTACCTGATAGTAAAAAATCTGCACTGTTATAGCGGTTATTGATACAACAATTAGATAATTTAAATCAATTAACCAAAATAACGGGTGGCGGTTGATTAGTAAATCACGACAAGTTCCACCGCCAATTGCACCGATTGCAGCAATCATTATCGCGCCAAGAAAATCTAAACCGACTTTTTTTGCCAAACTCGCTGCCGCTGCCGCACAGGCAATACAGCCAATCAAATCAAGAATGTAAATAAAATTATGCGAAAACATTATTTTTCATCATCTATCAAGCTTAAAAAATTACACTCTTACTTCTTTTTATTGCAATAAAACAAATAAAAACAAACCGCCACCGTAATTAAAATTGTGGTGGCGGTGGCGTAAAAATATATTTCCAAGTTAATTGCTCATAAGAAATTATTTCTTTTCTTCTGTATTTTCTTGCTCTTTGCTTGTTTCTTCCTTACTTTCATCGGCTTTTTTAGACAATTGAGCTTGCATTTCCAGCACTTCTAATAAATCCTGCGGTTTTTTATAACCGACAATTAAAAGACCATCATCGCTTACCCAAGCAGGGGTTCCTGATACTCCAAATTGCACCCCTAAATTGTATTGTTTTGCTACTCTTGTTGATTTTTCAGCTGCCTCTGGTTCTTTTCCATCAACAGCCTTATCGAATAATTTTCCTGCCTCTTTATCCTGCCAGATGGTTTCCATTTTTTTAGCTACCGCTGATTTTCCACCTGCCCTTGGAAATGCTAAATACCGCACTGTTATGCCTAATTTATTATACTCTTCCATCTGTTTATGTAGCTTTACACAATACGGACAAGTGTAATCTGTCCAAACGCTAATCGCATATTTTTCGTTTTCAGCCTTAAAAACAATCGCTTCTTTATTTACCTCTTGAAGCTTTTTGACTAGCGGAACATTTGATAAATCAACCACACCGTCTTTGTTTATTTGCAAGAGTTTTCCGTGTAAAAAATATTGTCCATCTTCACTTGCATAAAAAATACCTTTATCACTCACAACCGTTTTAATTCCTGCAAGTGGTGAGTCGATTATTTCCACCTCTTCTAATTCCAAAGGTGCAATTGCGGCTTTAATTTTTGCATCATCGGCAAATGAATATGAAATTGTTAAAAAAATCAACGCTAAACAGCTGACAATTTTGTTCATATTTAATCCTTAAAAAATAAACTTGATTGGTTAAAAGAAGCCCTATTCTACAAAAGCTCAACCATCACTTAACCAAGCTAAATATATATAACCTCACGGATATTATTTATCCCCCAAGCGAGCATTAAAACTCGGTCTAAACCCAAAGCAATTCCTACGCAAGAGGGTAAGTTGTCAAGAGCATTCAAAAATTCCTCATCGATTTTCATTGTCGGTAAATTTAACTCTGCTCTTTTACGGTTATCCGCTAAAAAACGCGTTCTTTGCTCGCTGCTATCGGCAAGTTCATCAAATGCATTACAAAGTTCGATACCTGAAATATAAGCTTCGAATCTCGCCGCAGTCAGATTGCCGTTTTTATCGGGAAAAATTTTCGCAAGTGCCGCCTGCGACGGTAAATATTCCGCAATAAATTCCAAGCATTTTTTACCGAGATGCGGTTCAATTTCGTGGCTGAAAAGCAAATCGAGATAAGCGTCGCGGTCTAAATTCCAAGCTGCGCTCTCTGGGACAATTTTTGTCGCAATTGCGGCAATTTCGGTGATTTTCGCAGTAAAAATATCCAAACCGAAAGCGGCGCGGAAAAGTTCGCCGTAACTAGTTTTTTTTATCGACAATTTTTGTCGCAACAAAATTTGTAATAAATCCGCGACTTCTAGCATCAAATCATCAAGCGAAAAATCAGGTCTATACCACTCCACAAGCGAAAATTCCCGCAAATGTCGCCGTCCTTCTTCTTCACCGCGAAAAACATGTCCGAATTGATAAATCGCACCAGAGCCGCGAGAGAGCAGAATTTTCATCGCATATTCAGGCGAAGTTGCGAGAAATCCGACACTTTTTCCGCGCGCGCTCACTTCCAAGCTACACAAATTCGGGTCGGTAACCGCAAACTCGCGCAAAACTTGAGTATCAACTTCAAGCACACCGCGCTCACGAAAAAAATCACGGATTTCGGCAAACACCGCTGCTCTGACCGCAATTTTTTCGCGTAAATTTTGAAAATCACTCATAAATAAAAACCTTGCAGGAATGAATATGTCCGAGAAAAAAAACGAAATCAACTACGAAATTTCCGAAAAAGTCCGTGAATTCTGTGCTTATTTACATAACGAACGCGCTCTCGCCAAACTTTCTATCGAGACTTACCGCCGCTCACTTGCCGATTGTGAGCAATATTTCGCCGCAAGCAAAAATTCCAATCTCGCCGAGCAATCCGCCGAAGATTTGCAGGAATATCTCGCGAATTTACGGCTAAAAAACCTCACACCGCAAACCTTAAACCGTTACCGCGCCGCGATTAAGAGTTTTTTTCTATGGCTTAACCGTCGCGGTGAGCGCGAAGACAATCCCGCTGCCCTGCTCTCAATTCCGAAAATCCGTAATCAAACTTTGCCTAAATCTCTCTCACCCGAAGATGTTTCCGCTTTGCTTGCCGCACCAAATGATGCGGAAGATTTCCTTGCCGTGCGAGATTGGGCTTTGTTTGAGCTGATGTATTCCACGGGAATGCGGCTTGCAGAAATATCCGCTCTCAACTGCCGTGATATTCAGGCAAATCCCGCGCAACCGCTACCCGAAGAAATCATCATTACGGGAAAAGGCGGTAAAGATCGCCGTGTTTTTATCGGTAAATTTGCCCGCCTTGCACTGGCGAAATGGTTGGATTTACGCCGCAACATCAGCTCTAACGACGATGCACTATTTATCAGCGAAAAAGGCAAGCGCATCACCAACCGCAATATCGAACTCCGCCTCCAACGCCTTGCAGCCGAACGGCTTCCCAGCGTTACCGTAACTCCGCATATGCTCCGCCACAGCTTTGCCGCACATATTTTGCAATCAGGCGGTGATATGCGGGCAGTGCAGGATTTGCTCGGGCATAGCTCGATTAGCACTACACAACGCTATACCCATCTAGATTTTCAATATCTCGCCAAAATTTACGATAAAGCCCACCCCAGAGCGAGAAAAGATAAAAAATAGAATTTCGCGCTCACAAACTTTCAAAAAAAACAATCTTCTCAACTCAAATCAAGGAATTTTTATGTGCGGAATTGTTGGCGGAGTAGCCGAAAGAAATATTGCTCCAATTCTTCTAGAAGGTCTCAAACGCTTGGAATATCGCGGTTATGACTCCGCTGGTGTCGGTTTAATCGAAAAAAACACGCTCCACATCTGCAAAGCCGCTGGGAAAGTGCAAGTTTTGGCAGACAAAGTTAAGGCAAGCAAAATCCGCGGTTTGACTGGAATCGCACATACTCGCTGGGCAACTCACGGTATCCCGAGCGAAAAAAATGCCCATCCGCACGCAAGTTCCGAAGAAATCGCGCTGGTGCATAACGGCATCATCGAAAACTATCTAGAAATAAAAGCTGAACTTGCCAGTAAATACGAATTCAAATCAGATACCGATAGCGAAGTCATCGCGCATCTCATTCATTTTTATTACGCGCAATCACAGGATTTTGCCGATGCCGTAAAACAAGCAATCTCGCGGCTAAAAGGTGCATACGCGCTCGCCGTAATCTGCCGTAACAATCCCGAACAATTGTTTGCTGCATCACGCGGTGCGCCGTTGGTAATTGGTATCGGTATCGGTGAGCATTTCGTGGCATCGGATTCCTTCGCGCTTCTGCCCGTAACACGGCAATTTATCTATCTCGAAGACGGTGATTTAGCGGAAATATCACGGGAAAATTTCACAATTTGGGATAAAAACGGCAAAGAAACCGAACGGCAAGTGCAGGAAATTCTGCAAGAAGGCGGCACAGACGGCGCAAAAGCTGGTTTCAGCCACTTTATGCAAAAAGAAATTTACGAACAACCGTCAGTCATAGCCGCAACTTTGGAAGGAAGAATTCACGCGGGCGAAATCCAAACTACCAGCATTGCACCGCAATTTTTAGAACGGCTCAAAGAAGTTGAACATATTCAAATCATCGCTTGTGGAACAAGCTACCACGCGGGACTGGTCGCGAAATATCGTTTGGAAGAACTCGGAATCACCACGACAGTCGAAGTTGCCAGCGAATATCTCTACCGTCCAAATGCCGTCGCAAGAAATTCACTATTCATCACCATTTCACAATCTGGCGAAACCGCCGACACTCTCGCCGCACTCGAAAAAGCAAAAAAATTACCGTATCTCGACTATTTGACAATTTGTAATGTCGCGGAAAGTGCTCTCGTACGCGCTTCCAATTTTGCCCTACTTACCCGCGCTGGAAGAGAAATCGGTGTCGCATCAACCAAAGCTTTTACCACGCAATTAGTCGTCTTGGATTTCTTGGCGATGCTGATTAGTCAAGCGAAAAAAATCACAATTAACAGCAGCACCATTGCGGCTTACGGAAATATTTCCTCTGAAATCAAACGCCTACTTGCGCTAAACGAAGAAATTAAAAAAATCGCCGCTGAAATCAAAGATGCCAAAAGCTGCCTGTTTTTAGGACGCGGTGCGGCTTACCCAATCGCCTGCGAGGCAGCTTTGAAATTAAAAGAACTCACTTACATTCACGCCGAAAGCTATCCCTGCGGCGAACTCAAACACGGTCCGCTTGCATTGGTTGATAAAACAATGCCCGTAATTGCAATCGTGCAGGCTGGCGAACTCGGCGAAAAAACAATGAACAATCTGAATGAGGTGCAGGCTCGCGGTGGGCGGTTAATTGTGTTCGCGGACAGCCGTGTAAATACCAAAACTATCCATACGGAAAACATCGTGCTGCCGCTCGGCAACTGCGATAACGCAATTTTCCCGATTTTGTCAATCGTGCCGTTACAGCTTCTCGCCTACAACTGCGCGCTTCTAAAAGGAACGGATATTGACCAACCGAGAAATCTGGCAAAGTCGGTAACCGTGGAATAGGCACTAGAACTACTTTTTAATAAGATGAAACACTATTCAAAGCAGCGTTTTGGCGTATTCACAATATTTTTTATTTCAAAAAGGCAATAAAAATGATCAACATCACGCTACCCGACGGTAGTCAGAAAAGTTTTGATAAAGAAGAAATTACAGGGGCGGAAGTCGCAGCAGCAATCGGTGCAGGACTTGCCAAAGCAGCAATCGCGGTAAAAGTAAATGATGAACTACGCGATTTATCCGACAAAATCACCGCCGACAGCAGCGTTTCCATCATTACCAATAAGGACGAGGATGGCTTGCACATCATTCGCCACTCCTGCGCTCACCTACTCGGACACGCACTCAAACAGCTTTTTCCGACGGCAAAAATGGTTATCGGACCTGTTATCGAAAACGGTTTTTACTATGACATCGACTGCGAACACCGCTTCTCACCTGATGATTTAGGCGCAATCGAAGCCAGAATGAAAGAACTTGCCGCAACGAAATATGAAGTCATCAAAAAATGGACTAAAACAGCGGATGCTCGGCAAGTTTTCCAAGATAGAAATGAAGATTTCAAAATCCGCCTCATCGACGATTTCGACGATACGGTAAAAGAGGTCGGGCTCTATCACCATCAGGAATACATCGATATGTGCCGCGGTCCGCACATTCCTGATATGGGAAAAATTAAAGCTTTCAAATTAACCAAACTTTCAGGTTCATACTGGCGTGGAGATGCAAACGGCGAACCGCTGCAACGCATTTACGGTGTCGCTTTCCGCAATCAAAAAGAACTAGACGAATATTTAACTCAACTTGCCGAAGCTGAAAAACGCGACCATCGCAAAATCGGTAAAGCACTCGATTTATTCCACCTGCAAGAAGAAGCACCAGGAATGGTTTTCTGGCACGCCAAAGGTTGGACAATCTACAAAACGCTCGAAAATTACATTCGCGATAAGCTCAAAAAATACGGCTACGAAGAAGTGCAAGGTCCGCAAATTCTCGACCGTTCGCTCTGGGAAAAATCAGGACACTGGGACAAATTCGGCAACAATATGTTCACTTGCTGTATCGACGAACACGACTACGCCGTCAAACCGATGAACTGCCCTGGACATATCCAAATTTTCAATCAAGGTTTGCGCTCCTACCGTGAATTACCAATCCGTTACGCTGAATTCGGCATCTGCCACCGTAATGAACCGTCTGGAACGCTACACGGAATAATGCGCGTGCGCCGCTTCGTGCAAGACGACGGTCATATTTTTTGTAGCGAAAATCAAATCAAATCTGAAATCGAACGCTGCTGCCAAATGGTTTATGAGGTCTATCAAGATTTCGGTTTTAATGAAGTCGAACTCGCGCTCTCAACTCGCCCCGAAAAACGCGTCGGTAGCGAGGAAATTTGGGATAAAGCCGAACAAGCATTGAAAGAAGCTTTGGAAGGACAAGGTTTGAATTACCGTCTGCAACCTGGCGAAGGCGCGTTTTACGGTCCGAAAATTGAATTTACATTGAAAGATAGCATCGGACGGCGTTGGCAATGCGGCACGGTGCAGCTCGATTTCTCAATGCCAACTAGACTCGGCGCACAATTCGTAGCGGAGAACGGTGAAAAACAAACGCCCGTAATGATTCATCGTGCAGTTCTCGGCTCACTGGAAAGATTTATCGGAATTTTGATTGAACAACACGCTGGAATTTTGCCCGTATGGCTCTCGCCAGTGCAGGCGGTAGTGATGCCAATTACCGATGCGCAAGATGATTGCGTGAATAAAGTATTCGATGAATTGCAAGAAGCTGGTGTGCGCGTTGAGAAAGATTTGAGAAATGAAAAAATTAACTATAAAATACGCAACCACACTCTACTTCGCGTGCCGTATATGCTGGTTATCGGCGACCGAGAAAAAGAATCGAATACAGTTTCTGTTCGCACTCGGGACGGCAAAAATCTTGGTGTAATGCAAATTAAAGAATTTATCGAACGCATAAACCAAGCAAATTTAACGAAATCACAGGAGATTTAACAATAGCTCGCACAGACGCAAAACAGAACGAACCGCGTAAAAACGAAGAAATCCGCGAAAAGTCCGTTCTTTTAATTGGTGCAGACGGAGAACAAGTCGGCGTAGTTTCAATCGAACAAGCATTAGATAAAGCTTTCGAATTAAATCTAGATTTAGTCGAAGTCGCCGCGAATGCAAAACCGCCAGTCTGCAAGTTAATGGATTACAACAAATTCCGCTTCGAACAGCAAAAAAAGCAAAAAGAAGCACGGAAAAACCAAAAGCAAATCCAAATCAAAGAATTAAAATTTCGTCCTGGAACTGATGTTGGAGACTATCAGGTCAAGCTACGCAACCTAGTGCGTTTCCTTAATGACGGGGACAAGGTAAAAATCACCGTTCGCTTTCGCGGTCGGGAACTTGCTCATCAGGATTTAGGACAAAAACTCCTCGACAGAATTGAAGCTGAAACCGCTGAAATCGCAGTTGTAGAGCAAAAAGCTGGAATGGAAGGTCGCCAAATGGTGATGCTGCTCGCTCCAACTAAAAAATAACCCCGTCGAAAAAAGTGCTCGTGAGTTGATAAATATTGATGATTTTTCTTGAATTTTCAGTTACTTACGAGCTTGATTATTAGGCAAAAAATGCGGAGTCAAAAATGCCAAAAATGAAAACACATAGAGGCGCAGCAAAACGCTTCAAAAAAACTAAAAACGGTTATACCGTCGGACACGCTCATGTTCGCCATATCCTCACCAAAAAAACCACTAAACGCAAAAGACAATTACGCGGAACTTTGGAAGTTCATAAGTCTGATGTTCGTGCAGTTCGGCAAATGATTGGTTAGGAGTAAAAAATGGCAAGAGTAAAAAGAGGTGTTCAAGCACGCGCCCGTCATAAAAAAGTCCTCAAAGCTGCCAAAGGCTATTACAACGCAAGACGCAAAGTTTTCCGCGTTGCTAATCAAGCGGTAATAAAAGCTGGTCAATACGCTTACCGCGACCGTAAAGCTAAAAAACGCGAATTTCGTAAATTGTGGATTATTCGGATTAACGCTGCCGCTAGAATTCACGGTTTAAGTTATAGCCGTTTTATCAATGGTCTTAAAAAAGCTGGAATTGCAATCGACCGTAAAATTCTCGCAGAACTTGCGGTTTATAACAAAGCAGTTTTTGCAGCTTTGGCAGAAAAGGCAAAATCATCTTTATAATTTTCGTGGATTACAACTCACTCAACTAAATTTGGAAATTCACTATGATCGAAGAAAGAAAAATTCAAGTTTTCATTGACGGGATTGCCCGTTTTTTTAACGAAGTCAACAATATTGATGTTGAAATAGGAACTCCATATTTAGTTGAAAACACTAATCCCCAATCCAGCGATTTCACGGGAATTATCGGTATTTCAGGTCCTTATCGCGGTTGTGTTTATTTTTCTGCACCGCGTGTGCTCTTGCAGCATGTGCTAGTGAGTATCGGAGAAATGGGTTCAACTGATGAGGAAATGTTCGATTTAGTCGGTGAAATTGCTAATACTATTTCTGGTAATGCACGCAGCGAATACGGTGAAAGTTTTATGATTTCCGTGCCAGTGGTGATAAACGGTGTTCCTAGCGATATTTATCTTCCGCCAGATTCTCGTTCTTATGTCATTCCGATTTCTTGGAAAACATATTCATCGGTAATCGTGGTTTGCTTACAAGAAAACAAAGTTAATAGATAGAAAGTATTTTCTGTTTTTTGTTCATAATTTTTCCTCCTCGCCAGCATTGTTTGCTGGCGTATTTTTATTTATAAAAATGATTTATTCCGAAGAATTAACTAGCAAAGCACAATTTATTCAAAATTTATTTTCTGATTTTTACCGCGGAGACTGGGATATTTTTGCCTCCAATCCCGAACATTTCCGAATGCGGGCAGAATTTCGTATTTGGCGCGACGGTGAAAATATTTCCTATGCGATGTCGCCAAGTGGTGAAAAAATTTCGGCAAAAAATGTAATTTTGCTTGACACTTTCCCCGTTGCGAGTTTGCGGATAAACCGTGCGATGCCGTGTTTATTAGAGATTATCCGTTCCGAACAGGTCTTAAATCACAAGTTATTTCAGGTGGAATTTTTATCGACTTCTCGTGATGATTTACTCATCACTTTGATTTACCACCGCAAGCTGGACGATACTTGGAAAAACGCGGCAAAAAAAATTAAAGAAAAGCTAAATACGGCGGTGATTGGTCGTTCGCGTGGCGAGAAAATTGTTTTGTCGCGAGATTTTGTGCGGGAAGAATTTACCGTCAATAGTGAGAAGTTTTCATATTTGCAATATGAGCAGAGTTTTTCGCAACCAAATGCCGAAATTTGCCGTGAAATGCTTAATTGGACGCAAAAGCAAGCGCGAAATTTAACCGAACTCAAAAACCGTGATTTGCTAGAACTTTATTGCGGTAACGGTAATTTTTCGCTACCGATGTCGCGGGTTTTTCGACGAGTTTTAGCGACGGAAATTAGTAAAACGAGCGTTATGGCACTGCGGCAAAATGTGGCGAATAACAAAATTCGCAATATTGATTTAGCGCGGCTTTCCGCGGAGGAATTGTCCGAAGCTTTTGCGGGAAAACGGGAATTCAAGCGTCTCAAAGAAGCAAATATCAATCTAGAAAACTATGATTTTGCTGCCGTGCTGGTTGATCCGCCGCGAGCGGGAGTTGATAAAAATACCTTAAAAATTTTGAAAAATTTTTCTTATATTTTTTACATTTCTTGTAATCCCGCAACGCTAGCTGAAAATTTACGCGAGCTTACGGAACATAAAGTTATTGCAGCGGCGATGTTCGATCAATTTCCACATACGCCGCACATTGAAACGGCAGTTGTATTACAGTTGAAATAATTTATTCCGCCGAATGCATACGGATATAAATCATAATCACACCCATTCGGCAATATTCTTCCAAATTGAGCAGCATTGTTAAATTCGCGTCAGACGGTTCAAGATTGGTATCTAATTTCGAAAATTCTTTGATATCTTGGATATATTCGTTTATGTCCGCCTCGAGTTGTTTAATTTGCGGTGCGAATTCCTTTTCCTGCTGCAAAAATGCGAAAACATTCAAAAATCCGTAAATCCAAGAAACAAACTGCTCTGCTCTTTCCTTCGGCATTGCTTCTTCTTCAAGCACGAGTTGATAACCGAATTCGATATCCTGCAATTGTTCGCTGATTTCTTTTTGCACTTCATTGACGAATTTTTCTTCTTCTGTTTTATCGAGAATGAAGATATTTTTAATGTATTTTTCACCGCCAAATGCCGTAAAAGCACTCAACATTCCCTGCATTTCTGACGGTGCATACCAACAATCTAACCGTTCTATTTCGCTTTTTAATTTTGGATAATCGAATTGTCCTGACATAAATAATTCCTGGAGGTTTTTAATAAGTCTTTTATTTGTTGCGAAAAATTATAAAACTATGCGCGCAGGAAAATCGACAATAGGGCGTATCTAAAAATTCATTTTTTACCGTTCTCCGAAAATAAAAAGAGAGGGGCTTGTGGGACGGCTGCCCCACTCCCCGCTTTTTTGAATTTGCAAATCAACCGTCAAATATCAATTTTTAGACAAACCCAATATTTGTATAATCCCGCGCTTTCTTGACAATCCCTCAAATTTATTTTTCACTTTTAAGGAAACATATGAAAACGCTTGAACGGTTGCGAATTGAAGAATTAAAAAATGTCGAAAAGCAGGTTAATGAATTATTAAGATTATGGCGGAAGCAGCAAAAAGAATTCCAAGATTTACAGCAAAGGTATGACAAATTATCACGGGAACATCAGCAAGTTCAGGTTAGCTCTTCCAGTCAAATTGATGATATTAGCAACCAGCATCAACAAGAATTAGAAAGAGTAAATGAGCAATGGCAAGATCAATACGAAGAAAAAATCAGCCAACTTGATAATGAAAAAGCGACCATCGAAGAAAATTACCGCCGTCAATTAGCCGCAACCGAACGAGATTATTCCGAAAGATTAGAAAATTTAACCCGTCAAGTTGAGCGCGAAAGAGCCGTAAAAGAAGCATTACTGGCAAGAATTCGTAGCATCGATAATCTTGATTTAATCGGACAGGAGCACTAAAAAATGGCAGCAGCAGCAAAAGAAGAAGTTTCGGTTAATCTGAAAATTTTCAACGACTCTTACACTATTTATTGTGATCCGCAGGAAAAGGAAATTTTGCTTGATGTCGCGGAACAATTAAATACCAAGTTTTACGAAATCCACAGTAAGCAACCGAATTTAAGCCGTGAAAAAGTCATAGTTTTCTGCGTTTTAGAATTAGTTTGCAAACTGCGCAATGACCGTAGCACCACCGCAAAAGACATCATCAATGCTAATCAAATTAGCGAAAAATTAAACGCCGCTTTGGATATGGCTTTGGCAGAAATTAAACCGCAGTGATTTGTGTTTTATTCTGTCTTACATTAACTACGAACGCGCCGCATAATTGGGCGCGTTTTTATTGATATTTATGATTAAGTTTTTATCAGACGAAGAAAATTGGTGTGCAAAAGAGGATAGAGCGGAAAATCTAATTTATGCTCGTATGGATTTTCAAAATGATGAACGGTATGTCAATTTTGCGGTAGATACCAGTGAATTTGCTCTTAATAATTACATAAAACAGTGGAAAAATGCTGCTAATTATGCTCTTCAATTTCGCCAAACAGCGGCGTTTTTTACAAGCTTTTTTCCCAGTCAAGAAGTATTTGCTAGCACATTATTTATCATAACCCCCAAGGAGATACTTAAACCTATTTCATATGCTAAATACGCTAACAAAAAATCAAATAAAATGCCACAGTCTTTTTATCTAACCGAAGGAATATTTTATCTCACTACCAAGCTAGAAGTTTTAAACAACAGTGCAATTTTTCAAAAGTTATATAAAACTTGTAACACTAATTTACCAATATATTTTGTAAATCCTGATAATTTTGAGCGTTTTTATCCCTATATCCCAGCAACAGATGCAATAGAAATACAAAAGGGCTGCTGGTGTAGAAAAGTAGAAAAACAAGATTTAATCGCTATAAGCAATCTTTAATTCCATTTCTTATGATAAATTTCATTTCATATCAAGAGGCGAACATTGCAGAATAAGATATTGATGAGAAAACTTTATACGCTCGTATAGAAAAAAACCAAAGATTGTTATGTTATCGAGCAAATGTTTTATGCAACAACTGATTTAGAAATCTTGAAGTCCGATTTTGCATTTGAATTATTACAGCAAGATGATAATTATTACAGACCAATTTATTACATAAATACAAATAAAATGGAATATTTTTACTCCTATTTCAACCTTTTTCACGGTTCGATAAAAAATATATGGCATCGAAAAATTAAGGCGGATAGCGTTAAAAAATATATTGCCTCCCCATAAAAAAACACCCAGCGAAATATTGCTAGGCGTTTTTTTGAAGGCTTTATGTCTAAATACAAATTTTTCTCAATTATTTTTCAGCCAACTAATTTCCAAAAGAACCGAAACCATCATAGTAACAACCATATTTATTCGCTAATTGCATAAGGTTTTCTTCAATTTCCAAAATCTTATGCAATTCTGGGATTATTGTGATTTTGCAATAGCAGGTAAATTCCTCTCCATCAACATTCCGTTCTATTATGGTAGAAAAATTGCTGTTGTATCGCATTAAATCTTTAATAAAATCAACGAAATTATCAGTTCTACTTGCAACAAAAAATTCAATTGTCATTTCTTTTGTCAAATCAGAACCTGTATTTTTATACCGTTCCAATGCATCATTAGTAGCCTGAATAAATTTTTCATCTGTTAGCATTATTTTTCTTCACTCTTATCTATTTTTACCCAATATTCTTTGTTTATTCCAAATTCTTTTTCTGAAAAAGAAAACACATCTTCTAAATCATAACTTTGTATAAATTCAAACTTCATTTTATTTTTTTTACTTTTAGAATAAACACTGTAATCAGTCAAAATTCTACTTAAACTTTCATATTTATTTTCAAAAATATAGAATATTTTATTTCCTTTTTGATACTTAAAAAATTCCTTTTTGCTTATTTCTTTTCGGTAAATATTATCGTATTCATCCATCAAATCATCAATTGTTCCTATAATGATCGGGTTATTTTTCAGAGGAATATTATCCAAAATAGGCAACCATTTTTTTATATCAAATTTTTCAAATCTCCATATTAGATAGGACAAGGCTAATATTGATACTCTTGATAAGTCTTCATCAGTTGAATATATATAACCACCTATCAATTCTTCAATAAATTCTAAATCCTCAGAATATAGACCATTCGCTGCAATAACATCTATTATCTCTGATTTATTACCAGAAGAAATAATCTTTAAACTTTCCTCTTTTGTATATTCGCCAAGGCTTACATAATGCATATTATTTATTCCTTAAAAGTAATATTTATGACTCATTTCAATATATTACCTTTAAGATCTGTTATCCCTGCTTTATACAAAGCATTTTTCATTTCTTGTGATAAAGGTTCAAGATTTGTTCCTGCTTTTTTACCCTTCCATATCCGCTGATACCCGTGATATCTATTCCCTTCATGATTGTTAAATGCCACATATTCTCCCGTATTTTTATCAACTCCTACTCTTTGATTAGAAGTATTTTTCACTGGCACAGAATTATTTAACACCTCTTGCCCGTTAGTTGGTTTTGGTGATTTACTTCCGCTACCGTATCTTGAATGATACGGAGCATCTTCATATATCAACTCTTGTTTATTACTATTTCCAGCATTTGTATAAGAACCTGTTGTTTCCCCTTTCAACAATTGCAGAGCTTTGGTTTTATCCTTCCGTCTGACCGCTTCTAAAATCAGCTCTTCCGTCTTTTTATC
>JAGBJT010000039.1 GCA_017934275.1 Cardiobacteriaceae bacterium
CAACACTATAACTATGAACGATGAATACTCCACAATTTGCGGCATAACAGAGCAAGAAATCCGCAAATTTTTAAGCCAAGAGGTGAAAAATTTAGCCGCAGCATATTCCGTCGATTTTGAGGAAATGATGTTGAAATTAAAGGAAAAATACGACGGATACCATTTCAGCCGCAACTGTCCTGATATCTACAATCCATACAGCTTACTGCGTTGCCTGCAACATAAAAATCTCGACAACTACTGGTTCTCATCAGGCACGCCAACGCATTTGACCGAACTACTATCAAATTTCCGCTTAAAACCTGAGGATTTAGAAGGTTTTTACGCATCGCAAACTAGCTTCGATACACCTACCGAATACGCAGAAACTCCAATCCCCGTGCTGTATCAGAGCGGATATTTGACGATAAAAGATTACGACGACGGCGAGTATGTTCTCGGCTTTCCGAATGAAGAGGTGCGTATCGGCTTTCTTGAAGGTCTGATGCCGTATTACAGCCGCCTCGGCAGCGATGAAAACAGCTTATTTATCCGCACATTCAACCGTGCGCTCAAAAATCACGATATCGAAACCGCGATGCAAGAAATGAAAAAGTTTTTTGCAAAAATTCCCTACAACGCCGAAAAACAGGACGAAAACCATTACAAAACGATTTTTTATCTCGTTTTTACACTTATTACCGCCTTCAATACTCGCACCGAACAATGCACCGCCAACGGTCGAATTGATTTGCTGGTTGAGACTCGCGATGCGGTATTTTTATTCGAATTCAAACTCCACGGCACAGCAGAAGAAGCTTTACGGCAAATTGATGAAAAAGGTTATGCAATCCAATACGAAAACGGCTCAAAGAAGCTATACAAAATCGGTGCTTGCTTTGATGAGGAGTTACGGACGCTGAAAAATTGGGTTGTGAAGGAATAAAAATCTACAACGACAGAAGTAGCATTTTGCGAAACTCACAAGCTTTTTCATTGCCGTCATCACAAGCTTTTTTATACAACTCCAAGGCGCGGTTTGTATCTTTTTCAAGACCTTTACCTTCCTCATACATCATTCCTAAAAGCGCACAACCTGCCATATCAAGAGCATCACAAGATTTTTTATAAAGTTCCGCGGCACGGGAATAATTTTGCTCCACACCCTGTCCTTGGTAATACAAAATCCCTAACTTATTGCAAGCCGCTGTTTTTTCAGCATTACAAGCTTTTTCATAAAACCTTGCGGCAAGGGAATAATTTTGACTAACGCCCTTACCTTCTTCATACAACTTTCCAAGTTCAACACAAGCGGCTAAATTTTTTTTATCACAATCTGTGGCAAATACTCTCGCAAGAATGAAATAATCGAGTTCAACATCTTTCGCTATATTATGTATAACCCCAAGATTATTACAAGATTCCTTAATATGAGCTACACAAGCCCGTTCATAAAGCCTTGCCGCACGAGAATAATCTACTTCGACACCTTTTCCTTGGGCGTATATATCTCCTAATACACCGCAAACTGCCGCAATACCGCCATCACAAGCTTTTCCATAAAACTTCACGGCACGGGATATGTCTTTTTTGACACCTTTCCCATCAAAATACATCTTCCCGATTTGCGTGCAACCATCAGCAAAACCGCCATCGCAAGATTTTTCATAAAGTTCAGCCGCACGGGAATAATTCTGTTCTACACCTTGTCCGTGAAGAAATAAAATCCCAAGGTTATAGCAAGCCACCGCTTCAACATTTTCACAAGCCTTTTGATGTAGAGCTGCCGCGCGGGAATAATCTCGCTCAACACCTAAACCTTGGTGATAGAAAAGACCAAGTCTTCCGCAAGCTTCTACGATATCTGCATTACAAGCTTTTTCATAAAGCAGAGCGGCGCGGGAATAATCTTTTTGAACGCCTAATCCCTTTTCATACAGATTTCCTAAACTACCGCAACCGTCAAACATTTCTCCATCACAAGCTTGTTTGTAAAGTTCAGCGGCACGGGAATAATTTCGGGGCACAGCTCTTTCTTTGAAATAAGAATGACCAAGGTTGTAACAACCGAATAAATCACCAACATCACAAGCTTTCTGAAAATAAAAATTGGCACGGGAATAATCTTTCTCAACCGCTAATCCGTTCAAATACAACAAACCGAGATTAGAACAACCTGAATTTTTATTCTCACAAGTTTGTTGCAAAGCTTTCGCGGCACGGGAATAATCTTGTTGCTTGTAAGCACGGTTAGCTTCCGCCAGCAAATCTTCCGTATTTTGAGACATAACCGCAGCCTGAACAAAAGAAGCAAAACAACAGAAGATAAGCATTGACCGTTTTAGAAATTTCATAATTTATCCCGTAAGTTGAATAAAAAAGCCGCTAATTTGCGGCTGAAATAAAAAAACCTGCCGTTTATAGTCGTTTCAGTTCAAAATAAGACAAGGCAGCGAGCCGAAGACAGTATCTAGAATACGGCGAGGCGAAGCTAACGCAGTATTATTTTGAAATGGAACGACTATATTTACAGCAGGTTTTAATTCAATTAGCCTGTTAAATCACACTCTTGACATAATCAAAGTTGCGTTAGTTCCGCCGAAGCCGAAGCTGTTAGACATTACGGCGTTTAAGGTTTTGGATACATTTTCTCGGACAATCGGAATATTTGCCGCTGCTTCGTCGAGATTGAAAATATTTGCCGATGCGGTTACGAAATTGTTTATCAACATCAAAAGGCTATAAATCGCTTCCGTCGAACCTGCCGCACCGAGAGCGTGTCCCGTCAAGGATTTGGTCGAAGAAATCAGCGGAATTTCATCCGTAAATGTCGCTTTTATCGCTTCTAATTCCTTGGTATCACCAACAGGAGTCGAAGTTCCGTGAGCATTGATGTAATCGATAGATTTACCGCCAGCCGCCTTATGCTGCTCCATCGCCATTTGCATACAACGAACCGCACCTTCACCGCTCGGAGCAACCATATCGTAACCGTCAGAAGTTGCGCCGTAACCCGTAATTTCCGCCAAAATTTCCGCACCGCGCGCTTTGGCGTGCTCGTATTCTTCCAACACCAACATTCCGCCGCCGCCTGCAATTACAAAACCGTCGCGGTCTTTATCGTAAGCGCGTGAGGCTTGTTCAGGAGTATCGTTATATTTCGTCGAAAGCGCACCCATCGCATCAAAAAGTGAGGTCATCGTCCAGTGTGCTTCTTCACCGCCGCCTGCAAAAACAATATCCTGCTTACCGAATTGAATTAACTCCGCTGCGTGTCCGATACAGTGCGCGCCAGTCGAACAAGCCGAACTCATCGAATAATTCACACCTTTAATCTCAAACGGTGTCGCTAAACAAGCGGAAGTCGTCGAACCCATAACTTTGGTTACGGCATAAGGCCCAATGCGTTTTACACCGTCTTTACGGAGAATATCCGCACTTTCAACCTGCACGCTCGCCGCCGCACCGCCAGAACCGACAACCAATCCCGTGCGCGGATTGGAAATATGCCGTTTATCCAACTTTGCTTGCTCGATTGCTTGTTGCAACGCGATATAGCAATATGCCGCCGCATTTCCCATAAAACGCAGAGTTTTACGGTCAATAAAAGCTTTCAAATCCAGATTTTTTACGCTACCGCAAATCTGCGAACGCAAACCCATTTCCTTATATTCCTCGCAAAAACTTATGCCAGACTTCAAGTTTTGCAGGCTATCTAATACCTCTTTAATATTGTTTCCCAGTGAGGAAATAATCCCCATTCCTGTAACTACAACCCGTCGCATTGCCATCTCCTTTATTGTTGAACGAATAATCCGACCTGCAAATCTTTGCCTCGATAAATTTCTTTGCCGTCGGCAAGAAGTTCCGCATCAGCGATACCTAAAACTAATTTACGCATCACCACGCGTTTGATATGAATGTGATAAGAAATTTTCTTCGTTGTCGGTAAAACTTGATCGGTGAATTTAACCTCACCGCAACCGAGTGCCCGTCCCCGACCTTTTCCGCCCGACCAACCGAGGAAAAATCCAACTAATTGCCACATTGCATCTAATCCTAAACAACCTGGCATTACGGGATCTCCTTCAAAATGACAAGCGAAAAACCATAAATCAGGATTTATATCCATTTCTGCGATTATTTCACCTTTACCGTATTTTCCGCCCGTCGCATTTATTTCGACGATACGGTCAATCATCAGCATATTCGGCAAAGGTAATTGCGCATTGCCAGCACCAAAAAGATTAGCCTTGGCGCATTCAATTAACTCTTCTTTGGAATAAGAACTTTTAGCTTGAAACATAAAGCGAATTTTCCTAACTATTTGATATTGCAATAAAAATCTTAATTGATAAACATCAAGTGAGCGTAGTCTATGAAAGTATCTTCTTTCATTATTCAAATCAGAAAGAGTTTCCCACTAGTTATTCGCATAACAGTTTAAAAACATTTTCCAACGCTTCTATATCCTCTGGTTCTTGCCAAAAACAGCGGATATCTTTAATTATTACTTGTATAAGTTCGATGTCATCGCGGGAAAATTTAATATCTAATCGGCTACTTTCAGAGCAAAACAACTGCAAAATTTTTAAATAATCGGCACAAAATCCCTGCTCAATCATCGCTATTTCATAATCTATGAAATATGGAATTTCTTTATCAAATGTTGCACGGTATTTATTAAAAAGTTTGAGAAGTTTTGCTCCTATATTCAAAAATTTTTCATCAGAACTCTCACGCTCTTGTTGTTCGAAATCTATCTCTTTTTCGGAAATATTCCAATCAAACCCATTTGCGACATATTTCCCCATCATTAAGTGAGATAAATCATTTTCCAAGCCCATAAAGAAGTTATACATTTCATAACTAGCTTGAGACATTTCAAATAACGCAGTTTTAATCTCGGACAAATTAGTATTTTGTAATCCTTCGTAACACATTTTTTGAGACATATGCAAGCTATTTCGATAATTTTGCAGATTTTCAGCCCAATTTTCTTCGTAATCTAGCTTCCAACGCTTATCAAAAGTTCCGAAAACAGTGCGTTTATCCGTATTTTCCGCGGTTTTTTCTGTTTCAGAAATCAAATCAATACCCTGCATTTTCGCAACGGCAAGAAGCATTAAGCGCAATTGTTCATAATCCATAAAAATAACTCCAAATTTATTTTTTATTTGATTTTTATGGTTCTTCCTGATTTCTTTGCTTTTTCAGTTTTATCTGTATTTACCGTTCCATCAAGATTGATAACTCTTTTGAAAGTGCCATCGGCGTTAAATACTTCAAAATGATCTCTATGCAAACTGTCCAAATAAAAATAATCGTTAGCAGCAATATTTTTACCAGCAATATTTCCCGTTGCTTTGTATATTTGCTCTCCCTTATATACATTTCCAGTCCGCACAGAATTTTTTGCCATTTCTTTCCCAAGTTGAGTGGTTTTCATAAAATTCTTCATGTTGTCCACTTTGGTTACTTTGGGGGCATTCCCAGTAGCACTGTATGTTTTATTAGGATCGTATTGAGGATTTTTATTTCTAGCTTTATTTCGATATTGTTTGCTAAATAAGCTCAAAGCATCAGCTGGATTTTTTCTCTTCGCTATCTTGATGAAGTTCTCGATATCCTTTCTTGGAATATCTAGCACGAGTTCCATAATCGTGGCAATTTCATCGTAATCACCTATGCGTAGTGCCTGCTCAATTGCAATTTCAATACTGTCTTTTTGAGCCCCCCCTTTAGCTTTGTTTATTAAATTAGAACCAAAACTTCTCTCTTCCTGCTGATATTGAAAATTGTCATAAGAGCATACTGTTCTAATAATTTTTTCACTATCTTGGCGCTTTTTTAATATTTCAGCGTAGGTTAATTCGACCTTATTACCGTTAATATCTCGTGTATAAATAGGACGAGATAAATCTGATAATACGCTTAAATTCTCGTTTGCAATTTTGCACCGTTCATCTTTTGTAATTACACCGTTATGTATTTTTTCAGCAAAAGAAATATGAAAAATAAATAACACAAACACTAAAATTAACTTCTTAAACATTTCTAGTCTCACCAATAAACATTACCTAAAAGACATTAGGGCGTATCTAAAAATTCATTTTTTAGCGCTCTCCGAAAAAAAAGAGAGGGGCTTGTGGGGCGGCTGCCCCACTCCCCGCTTTTTTGAATTTGCAAATCAACCGTCAAATATCAATTTTTAGACAAACCCATTACTCAAAACAAGAGCAAAAAGCAGCATTAGCTAAATCTACATCCTGACATAAAATTGCATTACTTCCGCCAAAGCTAATTATTTGATATTGCAATAAAAATCTTAATTGATAAACATCAAGCATCACTCAAAGGAATTCTGTTTATCCAATCACGGAATAATTTTTTATTTATAAATACCGCCAGATTTTGTCAGACATTTTCAATAAGCGACATATCTAAACGCGAATTTCTTATTTTTCAAGATTTAAGGAGACTCTAATGAGCATTCAAGTTAAAGGTTACGCTGCATTTTCTGCCGATAAACCGCTCGGTGCATTTGATTTTGAACGCCGTGATTGTGGTGATTTTGATATCGAAATCGATACTTTGTATTGCGGTGTATGTCATAGTGATTTACATCAGGCTCGCAACGACTGGGGCTGGAGCACATACCCAATGGTGCCAGGGCACGAAATTGTCGGACGCGTGGTCAAAGTCGGAAAAAATGTTACGAAATTCAAAGTCGGTGATTTGGCGGGCATCGGTTGTATGGTGGATTCCTGCGGTAAATGCGAACCCTGCAAGCACGATTTAGAACAATATTGCGATAACGGCAATGTGCAAACTTATAACGACAGTTTCCGTTACAGCACGGGAGAAAAAACCTACGGCGGATATAGCACACGCTATGTAGTAGTGGAAAATTTCGCCTGCAAAGTTCCTGAAAATTTAGATACCAAAGCGGTCGCGCCTCTGCTCTGTGCTGGCATCACAACTTATTCACCGCTCAAACATTGGAAAGTCGGTAAAAATTCAAAAGTTGCGGTAGTCGGACTTGGCGGCTTGGGACATATGGCGATTAAATTTGCAGTTGCGATGGGCGCGGAAGTTTCACTTTTCACTCGTTCGACAAACAAATTCGAGGATGCGAAAAAATTAGGCGTGCATCACATCGTTTTATCGACAGATGACGCACAAATGCAAGCGGTTGCAAACAAATTCGATGTAATTATCGATACCGTTCCGTATAAACACGATTTAGAGCCCTATGTTCCGACTTTAACCGTAGATGGTGCATTGGTTTTGGTCGGCGTAGTCGGTGAAGAAGTCGGTGCTAATTCCGCCAATTTAATCCTCAAACGCCGCACAATCGCTGGTTCTTGCATCGGCGGCATCAAGGAAACTCAGGAAATGCTCGACTTCTGCGGCGAACACAATATCGTCCCCGATGTCGAAATGATTGATATGCAATACATCAACGAAGCTTACGAAAGAATGCTCAAAAGCGATGTGAAATACCGCTTTGTAATTGATATGCAGAGTTTGAAGAAATAAAAATTCTGTTTGTCTTATACAAAAAAATCCGCCGTTTTTTACGGCGGATTTTTTGTGCGTGCCGCACGGGATATCCGATTTTCTTCGATTTAATTTCAGTTGCTTACACCATTGCTTGCCCATAAATTCCCGCCTTCTTCCGTCATTTTGAGCCGCAGGCGAAAAATCCCCTTCAACCGTCATTTTGAGCCGTAGGCGAAAAATCTCTGCCCTGATTTTCTCTTGACAAATTCTTATTCATTTTTATAATCGCCCTGCTTTATTCGTAAAGCGTAATTTTTAATTCGTAACAAGGAATTTATATGAGAAATTTATTGACAAAGCCGTTAAAAGATGGTAGGATGAGCCATCGGTTGGCGTGGGTAGTATCGGCTCAACGGCTCAACGGCTCAACGGCTCAACGGTAAAAATAAAAATCAAAGAGATAGGAATTTTTCTAGCGACGGTAGAAAAAATTCTTATCTCAAAACTAAACTTTTCAAATCCATCTCTTTATTCATTATGACAGCTTCATTATCAGCTTGCGGAACTATTACTGGTCTCCCCTCTCACGGCGGCGGTAAGCGGTTCGCAATAGAGCAAGAATTAATTACAAACTCTGCTCGAAAAGCGGTAAAGAGTATGAATTTAGAAGCATTAGAGGGTAGAAAAGTTGGTCGCGTAGCGCGACGGCTATTCCTAGTTGGTTCGAATTTAGTTCGATATTTACGCGCAGGAAATTTCACGGGTGGTCGCTATTCAATAACTAATTTAATTCGTGAAAAATATAAAAATGCATTTACTAGATTCAAAACAGGATCGCCCGTCGCGGCTCGCGACTATTCTTATCCTGAATATTAAACGATTGCGGAAACAAATACTGACGGTTTGAATGGCACAACGGTATCAAATTCGGTATTAAATGCACCAAGTCGCTCAAAAAATAATCAAGAAGGTAAAAATATTCGCGCGGGAGTGGAAATTTCTGGCGGTAACAGTGAATATAAAAATGAGACTTTAATTCAAAATCCGCAAGATAGTGTGTTTCTTTCTCGCCTAATTCAGACGGTTTTATTCTTGCGCGGAATTGAAGTTGCGCCGAATGAAGCGGCG
>JAGBJT010000040.1 GCA_017934275.1 Cardiobacteriaceae bacterium
GAATCACATTAAAATAGATGCGAAAAGCAAATTTATCGACACTTATGAAGTTACGACAGCATCAACACACGACTCAAAAGTGCTTGAAAAACTATTAGAAAAAAGCGATAGAGGTCAGAAATTATATGCTGATAGTGCATATATTGGTCAGCCTATTAAGAAGATGCTTAATAAATATGGTGTGAAAAGCTTTATTTTAGAAAAAGGTTATAGAAATAAACCATTAAGGGTGGCGCAAAAAATAATAAATAGATTAAGATCTAAAATAAGAGTTCGGATTGAACATATATTCGGATTTATGAAAAATTCAATGGGCGGAAAACATATAGTCGTTCCATTTCAAAATAATACTGCGTTAGCTTCGCCTCGCCGTATTCTAGATACTGTCTTCGGCTCGCTGCCTTGTCTTATTTTGAACTGAAACGACTATAGAAGAGTGCAAAATCTTAAAGCAATGAGAACGAGAGTTGGTTTGATGAATTCATGCTACAATATGTGCCGTTATGTGCAAATTAAACGATTAAAGCTGCTTGGTGTATAATATAGTAAAAATCGCATCAAGAGTATAAAAAAATACCGTTAATAAATAAAAAAACTCCATTAACAGATGGAGTTTTTTTATTTCTGCAATTCATATAGAGAAAAAGTTGTTGAAAAGAATTGACAATTGGTAAAAAATGTTAAATTTGGATGCGCCATAGAATTTTTATTTACGGTTATTTTTTTATCTCTTCCGCTCTATTGAGCATTTCCAAAGCATGTTTTTGTGAAGTTTCGGAATTGCTATCACCGAGCATTCTGGCAATTTCGCTGATTTTTTCTTCACGAGAAAGTTCTCGCACCGAGGTTTGCGTGGAATTGTCATCGCTAAATTTTTCGATACGAAAGTGGCAATCTGCATAACTTGCAACTTGTGGAAGATGCGTAATGCACAACACTTGATGATATTTTGCCAATTCGGCGAGCAACTTTCCGACCGTATCTGCAGTTTCTCCGCCTATTCCTGCATCAATTTCATCAAAAATTATGGTATGCGGAGGATTTTTTGATGACTGTTCGGTTATTTTTTTCTTACCCTTAACAATATTTTTTTCAGTTATTTTCTGGATTTTTTTACCGTCTTTCTCATTATTTTTATCGCCATCATCTTCAATATATTCCTCTCTTTCTAGACTTAAACTCGCCACTTCGATTGCAAGAGATATGCGAGAAAGTTCTCCGCCGCTTGCAATTTTCGCAATTGATTGCAAATTTTGCCCAGGATTAGCACAAAGTTGAAAATCAATTTCATCGATTCCCTGTGCGCTTTGCCGTTCAGTTGGACTAACTTTAATAGCAAAAACTGCCTTTTCCATTCCCAAACCGCGGATGAGTTTTTCTACTCTACTTGCTAATTTTTTACTCTCTTCCTGGCGTAATTTTGATAGCTCTGCTGCTATTTTTTTATACTCTTCTTCTAGTTTTGATATTTCTACTACTAATTCTTCCGACTGTTGTTTTCTTCCTGCGAGAACTTCCCGTTCGGCGGTTAATTCTTGAAATTTTTCCGCCAATTCATCAGGCGCAATTCGATGTTTATTTGCCAAGCGGTGCAATTCACTCATTCTTGCATCAATTTTGGCAAACTCTTCGGGGTTTTCTTCGAATACTGATAATGCTCTTTGCAGGCTATCTGCTGCCTCTTCAATATAAACCGCGGATTGTGATAAGAGTTCCGCCGCGTCTTGAAATTGCGGTGATTTTTTCGTCAATTTATTTGCCATTTGCACAAAACTTTTCAGCATTTGCGCGGGATTTGTTTCCGCTTCCAACAATCCATAGGCTAAATTTCCGCCTTCTTGCAAAATTTCCTCGGCATTTGACAATTCACGGTGGCGAGCCGAAAGCACGGAAAACTCACCTACTTCTGGTGCAAGTTGTTCCAATTCTTCCAATTGATAATCCAAAAGTTCGGCGCGCTCACGGTCAGCTTTTTCTGCCTCTTGCAACAGAGCAAATTCGCGGCGTTTTTTCTGCAATAAATGAAAATTTTTGGCAGTTTTAGCCAGAATTTCCTCATTTTTAGCCGCACGGTCGAGCCTTTCGCGCTGTCCCTCACTCGTCAAAAGAGTTTGACTGGCATTTTGACCGTGAATATTGATTAAATCTTCGGCAATTTCGCGAATTTGCGCCGTAGTCGATGCCAGCGAATTCACAAATGCTTTACTACTTTTGTCGCGCAAAGTCCGACGAATAATCACTTCATCAGGACTATCGACATTTTGCAATTCCTGTTCGGATAAAAAATTCTGCAAATTAACGGGAATATCAGAAAATTCCGCGCTGATATTAGCCTTTTGAGCACCATTACGAATTGCCGAAATATCCGCCCTACCACCGTTAATCAAAGCAATTGCATCAATCAGAATAGATTTTCCTGCTCCCGTCTCGCCCGTCAAAATATTGAGACCCGCGCGGAAGTTGATTTCCGTTTTTTCGATAATCGCGAAATCCGAAATTGTCAAATTGTTTAGCATTTTTATTCTTCAAAAATATTGCAAATTTTGCGGCTAAATTTAGCTTCTTTTATTCCATATTATTTATTCTTCCGCTGGCGGAATTCCCCAGCGCAATTTTTCCCGCAAACGCCGCTGAAAACTGTAATTTTGCGGATGCAAGACGGTAAATTCCCCACCATCACCGACTACAACCGTATCCCCAAATCTCAGAGCTAAATCTTCCTGACCGTCAATCGATACTTGAATTTCCTGCCTGCGGTCGCGACGAGGCACAATTTTTACTTCGCAATGATTGTCAAATACAACGGGACGGTGTGTAAGCGAATGCGGACAAATCGGCGCGATGATAAAAGCGTCCATAGTTGGGGCCAAAATCGGTCCACCCGCAGAAAGCATATAAGCCGTAGAACCAGTCGGTGTGGCAATAATTAGTCCGTCCGCGTGATAATTACAAAGAAATTCCCGCCGCGCATAAACATCTAATTCCACCATTCGCGATCTTGTGCGCTGGTTCATCACCACATCATTTACCGCATAAAAATAAGCCCGCACCCCAGACGGACTTTCCACTCGCACCGCAAGCAAACGCCTCTGCTCTAAAACACAATTGCCGTCCAAAATCTCATTTAATTCCGTTTCAACTTCACGGGCATTCAAATCCGCCAAAAATCCCAGATGCCCCGCATTTATTCCGACAATCGGAATATTCTTCCCCTGCAAGCTTCTTCCTGCATAAAGAAAAGTCCCATCTCCGCCTAAAACAATCGCTAAATCAATATCCGAACTCCATTCCTTAATAGGAATAGCAAGCGGACTTTCGCGCAAATCTCGCGGAGCATTCGCGTAATCAAAAATGTAAGGAATTCTTCTTCTTAACAAAATACTAATAACCGACTGAACAATCGGTCCTATTTCTTGCGTTCCGTAACGATTGATTATGCCAATGTGGTGAAATTGATTATCTGGCATTAGTTTTAACTATATAAATGAAAGAGAGAGAAATTATACGGTAAAGATTAAAGTCATTTCAGGCTTTATTTTTGCAATAAAAAAACACTTCATTAGAGAAGTGTTTTTTCTTACCTGTTGTAGCAAAAAAAGCTTACTTGTTAATCAAAATTTGCTCTAATGTGCCACCTTGTTCAAGGTAAGTTCTAACCCATTTTGGATGCGAACCACAACCTGTCCAAGTTTCACCTGTTTCAGGGTGGCGATATTTAGGTTTAACTACCCTTTTTCTAGAAGATCTTGTAGCTAAAAATTTACCTTCACCTTTACCTGATGTCAGCAGCATTTTTGCTTTTTTTTCAGCGGTTCTGCGTAATTCAGAAGCTCTTTTTTGTCTTTCGCCTTCCAAAGCATTGATAAGTTGAACAAATTCTTCTGTATCAAGGTTAATACAGGTTTTAATTAGATTATTTAAGTCAGTCATAAGTTATATCCTGTGCATTAAAAATAAACAAATCGCTATAAAAATAGCGCGGGCATATTACATCTTTCAACACAACTTGCAAGTCTTTTCAAAAATAATTTCAACAAAAAAATAAGCGGCTTTTTAACCGCTTATTTTTAATGCTTGATTGATACTTGATTTAGACTTGATTTGGACTTGTAATAAAGCTGATAAAAATAACCTTTCACGCTAAAAAAATCCAACTCTTCTCACTATTAAAATCCCTTCGGATAGCTGCCCAAAATCTTAAAAAACTTCGCTTTACTAGCAATTTCTGCAAGCAATTTTTGCATCTCTAAATTATCTTGATGACCGTCTAAATCGATAAAAAATAGGTATTCCCATAACTTCTGCGGATTAGGACGAGATTCAATTTTGCTCATATTTATCCCAAAATTCCAAATCGGCTGCAAAATCTGCATCAAAGCACCAGGAACATTTTCGGTAGAAAAAATAATGCTGGTTTTATTGTTTTTATTTTCCTTACAAGGAAATACTTTTTGCTTACTAATTACGACAAATCGCGTGGTATTGTCATACCTATCCGCAATATTTTCCGCCAAAATAGCAATTTCATATTTCTCCGCGGCAAATTTTCCTGCTATCGCTGCCGCATACTGCTCGCAAGCTGCCATTTTTACCGCTTCGGCATTGCTTGATACGGGAAAAACTTCCGCCTGCGCTAAATTTTCATTCAACCATTTACGGCATTGCGCGAGCGATTGGCTATGTGAATAAACCTTTTTTATTTCTGCAAGCTGCCTGCAATGCGAAATCAAATTTTGTTCGACTTTCAAAAACACTTCCGCGCAAATATGCAAATTGCTCATCGCCAAAGAGTCCAAAGCGAGATTTACCATTCCTTCGGTGGAATTTTCAATCGGCACCACCGCATATTCTGCTTCGCCACGCTCAACTTTTTGAAAAACTTCCGCAATACTCGCAGCCAAAAATACTTGCACGCTAGAACCGAATTGCTGATAAACCGCCGCCTCGCTAAAAGTTCCAGCAGGTCCTAAACAAGCGACTTTTGTATCCGCCTCCAAAGCACGGCATGCGGACATAATTTCACGAAAAATCGCGCGAGTTTGTTCGGGCTTAAATGGGTTTTCAGGATTATTTCCGAGTTGTTCTAACACTTCCCGTTCCCGCTCTGGACGGTAAAAAACGGGATTTTTCTCCGTTTGTTTTTTCGTCTCTCCAACTTCATAAGCAAGCGCGGCGCGGATTTTGAGTAGTTGCAGAATTTCTTTATCGGTCGCATCAATTTTTGCGCGCAATGCCAGTAATTTGTCGGAAGTAGAACTCATAAAACCTCAATTAAACAATTTCACAATCAAAATTAAAACGACTTACGCTTCTTCATCTTCCGTATCAATCCAGTGAAAGGCGGTAATCGCTAATTTTTCACCGTTAGCTTGTTTTTTCAAACGGTCAATACAAACGGAAAAATCTTCTTCGATAACTCGCATAAATGCGGCGGTCGCGTGAATTACCGTATTTTCTCCTGAATAAATCATCGTGTGTCCAGGAATAAAAATCAAATCTCCCGCCTGCATTTCAGAAGCACGGATTTGCTGATGATTACGGAATAAATAATTTCTTTGCAAATCGCTATCACGCGGTAATTGCCGACCAGCAAAGCTATAACAAAGCTGTGTCAGTGCCGAACAATCCAATCCAAATGAGGGATTACGGCTACCCCAAACATATCCCGTTCCCAGCAAAGAACGCGCGGTTTCCACGATATCGAATTTGTCATCAACGCTGACAATATGCTTTTTATGCACCCAGCCAACGGTTTCAACTTTCACATAATCCCAAGACAGAGCGGCAATATTTACCAAACTCCCCATCGGTAAGCACAGACGCAAAGGCGAACGAAAATCTGGCTCAACGGTAACCGCAGCATTACAACGAATTCGCCAACGAGCATCGTGAGGACGCATTTTTAATGTGTAAATAAAACTTCGATGAACCCAACCGCAATGCGCATCAGAACGGCTTTGCACGAATAAAAATTCCCCTTCTTGATGATGCACCGTAAGCCGCTCACCAAGCAAAAGTTGGCTAATTCTCGCCGCTCGCGGAGATGCTTCTGCGAATAACCAAGCGTCGCTACCTTGCACGATTCCGTGGCAAATTACGGGAAATTGCGGATTAAGTCTTGTTTCATTAGCGAGAAATTCTTCGGAAAAATTAAACGGGTTGTAAATTGGTTCTTGCTCTGGTTCTTCCTGCACCGCAATTTGCTGCTGGGCGTAATTAGAAACATTGTTATTTGGCGCAGGCTGCTGAATGGTGATTTCAATCGGCTGCTGCGGGTAGTAAGCGTGTTGGAGATTTTTTTTATGCTCGGAAGTCGTGTCAGACATTTTTATCTCGAATGTTTTTTGATGACGGGAAAAATTAGATTTTGTTTGCGGTGGAAATTTTAGTTTTTTTGCATAAAAAACTATTCAAAAGGATTAATCAATTCAATATCAAGATTTTGAAAATCCGCCACATTGCGAGTTACCAAAGATAGATTGTGTTGGATACAGGAAGCGGCAATTAAAGCATCATTTTCAGGTCGCATATTCGGAATATGCAAACTAGCGCAAATTTTGGCGGTAGTGCGGTCAATATCAAAAATACGGTTCTCAAACAGGGAACAAACAGTCGTATTAAACCAGTGTCGTAAAGACTTGCCTTGAACTGGGTCTCTTCTCTCCATTCGCATAATTCATCGTTCCAGTTCCATTAAAACAATAACCGAGGTAAAGCAACGGCTCGTATCAATTCTTTGTATCCATTGTTCAAAATGTGCATTCGCTTTTCCTGATGCAACTAAACGAATTTCGCTAACCGTATTGGTATCTAAAAATAGTTTCATCATTCGAAATCAAAGTCTCTGCGAGAAAGTTGTTCTTTGCGTGGAGTAATTTCCAATTCAATATCAGCCAATCTTGGATCGCAGTTTTTGCACAAGTCGTAAATACTTTGTTTATTACGCGAACTTCCGTCTATATCTTCTACTTCTGTCGCAGACAATAATTCAGTCAAAACTTGGTAAATACACTGCTTTTTGTCATCAGGTAGCTGTCCATACATAGTGGAAATTTCCCGTGCTGAATGCACCGCAATGTTGCTCATAAAGTCCTCCTATCTATTTCAGCTTTTACTAAAAACAAACCGCTGCACCAGCGACGGCAATTTCATCTTTTCAACTAAAAAATCAATCTTCAAAATCCCTGCTTACCGTGTTTCTATTGCGATTTAATTTCATCACTTTCGGACGGCTTTGTTTCACGCGTGCTTTTAATTTCACGCCTGGTCGGAAAGTAACGACGCGGCGGGCTTTGATGGTGGTTTTTTCTCCTGTACGCGGATTGCGTCCTGGTCTCGATGGTTTATCACGCAATTCGAAATTGCCAAATCCTGCCATTTTTACTTCTTCACCTCCTTCGAGGCATTGAATAATCTCCTCGAACATATCCTCCACAATCTTGCTAGCATCGACTTTATCAATCAAAACTTCACTAACTACATCTTCAATAAGTTCGTTTTTGGTAATAGCCATAAATTCTTCCTTAAATAATCTCTTCAAAAATAAGTATCAACGCAACACAGCGGCAAATTCGCTTGCTAGTTTTTCCAAAATCTTGCTGATTACCGCTTCGACTTCTTCGTCTTGCAGAGTGCGTTCTTGATTTTGCAAAACTATTGCCAGCGCAACGCTCTTTTTACCTGCCGCTAAATCTTTTCCTGCAAAAACATCAAAGCAGAAAACTTCCGAAAGAAGAGCGGTTTCAAATTGCAAACTACGAATTGCCGCAATCAAATCTTCTACCGCAATTTGCTCATCTACAACTAACGCGATATCACGGCGGACCGCAGGAAATTTCGAAATCGCGGAAATTTCAGGCAAATCAAGCCCTGCCACTGCCGCAATATCGGCTTCGAAAACAAAAATTTTTCCGCCTTTTCCACCGAGTTTATTGAGAATTTCTGGATGCAAAGTTCCAACCACGCCTACTTTTTTACCGTCAAGCAAAATGTCCGCTGACTGACCTGGATGTAAATATGGCGCATCAGAACGCTGATATTTCGCATTTGGAATAAGAGTTTCCGCTACCGCTTTGATATCGAAAAAATCCGCATCGCGTGATTTTTCAGCCCACTGTTCAGGTGCGGCTAGTCCTGAAATTACTGCAGACACACGGCAAACTTGTTCGCAATCCACTGCTTTTTCGCCGCGCGGTAAAAAACAATTGCCAATTTCGAACAGCTTCACATTGTTTTGCTTACGGTTACGGTTGTAAATAACGGTAGAAACAAGGCTGGGAATTAGTGAGAGCCGCATTTCCGACTTATCTTCCGCAATCGGATTTAAGAGATTTACCGTCTTTGCATCGCCGAAAAACGCCGAGTGCTCCGTGCGCGAAATAAAGCTATAACAAATCGCCTCGCTAAAACCAAGCGCACGCAATTTATCGGCGGTTAAGCGTTGGCGGCTAATACCTTCTTGCGCGGCGGTGTTTTGGTCTTTTTGATATTCGATAATCGGCAGAGCATCGGGAATATTGTCATAACCGCCAAGGCGCACGATTTCCTCGATTAAATCTTGATAAATCTCGCAATCAAAACGCCAAGACGGAGGCAGGAATTTATTTCCGTCCTGCTTAAATCCAAGCGCTGCAAGCTTTTCCTCGACAAATTTCCAGTCATATTCACGACCGACAAGTTTGGCGATTTTTTCTTGCGGTAGTTCAATTGCTTTTCTTTGCGGTAAATGTTCAGGCGCGCGGAATTCAGCGATTTTTCCTGCACTTCCGCCGCAGATTTCCACAATCAGTTTGGTCGCGAGTTCAATCGCTGCCGTCTGCATTTGAAAATCGACACCGCGTTCGAAGCGTTGTGCCGCATCACTAGACAGGCTAAATTTTCTTGCTTTACCGATAACCGCATCAGGATTAAACCAAGCCGATTCCAGCACCACCCGCGAAGTTTTTTCGCTACAACCGCTATGAATTCCGCCCATCACACCTGCAATTGCTAGCGGTTTTTCTTCATCGGCGATGAGTAAATCGTCCGCATTCAAATCCGCAACTGAACCGTTAATCAAAGTAATTTTTTCGCCTTCTTGGGCATAGCGAATATTGATTGCACCCGTAATTTCCGCCGCGTCGAAAGCGTGCATCGGTGTGCCGAAACTCATCATCACGAAGTTTGTTACATCAACCAGCGGATCGTGCGCGCGCACTCCAAAACGCCGTAAAGCTTCTTGTAACCAAATCGGTGAAGTTTTACCGTTATCCACGCCATCAATTACACGCGCGAGATAAATCGGGGCAGCCGCTGGAGCAGTATTTTTTATTTCTACCGTCGAATCAGAAGTAGCAGGAATTTTTTCGCTTGCCAAATCCGCATTAAACAAAGCATCTGGCGCACAAGTTCCGTATAAAACACAAGCTTCGCGCGCCAGTCCGCGTTCAGAGAAACAATCGGCACGGTTCGGAGTTAAGTCGATGTCAATAATTTGATCGTCTAAATCAAGATATGCACGAATATCCGCACCGATTTCGGCATCAGCAGGCAAAATCAAAAGACCGCTGTGGTCTTCACTAATTCCAAGTTCCCGTGCCGAGCAAAGCATTCCACTACTTTCCACTCCGCGCAGTTTCGATTTTTTGATTTTTATCTCGCCTGGCAAAACCGCTCCAATCGTCGCGAGCGGCACTTTCACTCCAACCGCAACATTTGGCGCACCGCAAACAATCTGTAAATTTTCTGCGCCGCCGTAATTAACCGTCGCAATCCGTAATTTATCCGCATCAGGGTGTTTTTCTAGGGTCAAAACTTCTGCGACCACAACCCCTGAAAACTGCGGCGCAGCGGGAATAACTTCTTCTACTTCCAATCCCGCCAAGGTGTAACGGCGAGCTAATTCCAGAGCATCAAAACTCTGATTAGTAATTTTTTGCAATCTTGATACCGAAACTCTCATCAAAATTTCCTTAATAAAAATTCTTCTATTTCAACTATTTCAATCAATATTGAGCAGAAAACCGCGACAAAAACCGAACATCGTTTTCAAAAAACATTCGTAAATCAGAAATGCCGTAACGCAACATCGCCAGCCGCTCAATACCCATTCCGAAGGCATAACCTTGATATTTATCCGCATCAATACCGACATTTCTTAAAACATTCGGATGCACCATTCCGCAACCTAAAACTTCTAGCCATTTGATTTCGTGGTCAGCTGCATTTTTATCCGCAAAACCAATATCTACTTCCGCCGACGGCTCGGTAAATGGAAAAAATGAAGGACGAAGCCGCACCCGTAAATCATCTCGCTCGAAAAAATCCCGTAAAAACGCGGTCAAAATCCCTTTCAAATCCGCAAAAGTCGTGTGTTCATCAACAACCAAACCTTCGCATTGATGAAACATCGGAGAATGAGTTTGATCCGAATCGCTGCGATAAACCCGACCTGGCGCAATCATTCGCAGCGGCAACGGTTCTTCTTCCAAAATATGAATTTGCGTGCCCGAAGTTTGCGTGCGCAAAACCGTGTCAGCATCAAAATAAAAAGTATCTTGCATCGCACGGGCTGGGTGTTTAGGCGGAATATTGAGAGCGGTGAAATTGTGAAAATCATCTTCAATTTCAGGTCCTTGACGGACGACAAATCCCAGCTTAGAAAACCAATTTTCAATCCGACGGCTGGTTAAAGTTATCGGATGAAGAGAGCCAGCAAAACTATGACGACTGGGGAGAGTAATATCGATTTTTTCCGCCGCAAGCTTGGCGTTTAATGCTGATGCGGCAAATTTTTCCCGCTGTGCATTGACTTTTTCAACAACTTTATTTTTCGCCTCATTGACAATTTTTCCCAAAGCAGGTTTTTCTTCCGAACTTGCATTGGCGAGGTTTTGCATAAAGCTAGTAAAAACCCCTTTTTTTGATAAATATTTATTCTTAATTTCTTCCAGATCAGCGGAATTTTTCACCTCTTCTAATTCCGTATTTATTTTTTCTAAAACTTGTGCAATTTTTTCCTGCAAATCTTGTAATAAAGATGACATTTGATTTCCTAAAATCTTGAAAAGCGGCGCATTTTAATGACTAGTTTGTAAATATTTAATAATTTCAATAATCTTTATCCGATTAAACCACCATCTTTCTTGGAAATTAACTATGAAAAAACTCACTCTTATGCTTTTTTTTACCGCAAATTTATTAATCGCCAAACCTTTAATCATCGGAATTGACGGTGGTTATCCACCGCTTTCAGAAATCAATCCTGACGGCACAATTAGCGGTTTTGATCCCGATATGGCAGCGGCTATTTGTAAGGAAATCCAAGCGAAATGCACGGTCAAACAAGTCGATTGGGAAGCTTTAATTCCCGCTCTGCAAACTAAACAAATTGACATAATTTTTGCTTCAATGAATGTGCTGGAAGAACGCAAAAAAAAGGTGCTTTTCTCCGAACCTTATTATCACAATCCAGGAATATTTATTCGCCGAAAAAATAGCAATATCGAACTTAATGAACAAGACTTAAAAAATAAAACAATCGGAGTTTTAGCAGCAAGCGTTTTTGAAAAATATGCCAAGGAAAAATACGGTAAATTCGCCAAAATTGCCGCTTATCCTAATCAAAATGACGCAAATTTAGATGCCATAAAAGGCGTTGTCGATGTAATGTTCGGCGACAAAATTGTTTTGCAACAAGGATTTTTAGATACCGCCAACGGCAAAGATTTTGAACAATTCGCAGAGGAAATTTCAGATGCTAAATATATCGGAGAAGGAATAGCAATAGCTATGCGTCTCGATGAAAAAGAACTTTGCGAAAAAATCAATCAGGCAATTAAAACTCTACGGGAAAACGGTGAATACAAAAAAATAAACGACAAATACTTTCCTTACGATGTTTATCAATAAACTGTTAGGAATATCTATTTTGCAGTGATTTTTGCTTGGAATTACAACCAAAAACATTAAAAAATTTTAAGATATTTTTAATTAAATAAGTCCTGATATAATTCATAACGCTTTATTTATAGAGCGTAATTTGTAATTTATCCAAGAAAATTTATATGAGAAATTTATTGACAAATTCGTCAAAAGATGGTAAGATAAGCCATCGGATGGCGGGGGTAGTATCGGCTCAACGGCTCAACGGCTCAACGGCTCAACGGCTCAACGGCTCAACGGCTCAACGGCTCAACGGCTCAACGGCTCAACGGCTCAACGGTAAAAATAAAAATCAAAGAGCAGAGATTTTTTCAACTAACGGTAGAAAAATTCTTATTTCAACACAAAACTTTTCAAATCAATCTCCCTAATTCTTATGACTGCATCACTTTCAGCTTGCGTAACTATAACTGGACTACCTTCTCACGGCGGGTCGAGGCGCGCGACGGCGAATCCAAACAAGTATTCCAAGTATGTGCTCGAAAAGCGGTTAAGAGTATGAATTTAGAGGCATTAGAGGGGAAAAAAGTAGCACTGTACATATCGGTTATCGGTGATCAAGGTAGTGGAAATTTTACTGGCGGTCGCTATTCAATTACAAATTTAATTCGCGGTGAATATCAAAATTTACCGAACTCAATTACCGAATATTCTTATCCTGAATACACAACCGTTGCGGAAACAAATACCGACGGTTTGAGTGGCACAACGGTATCAAATATTCACTCTAATAGATACAAAGTAGGATCGCCCGTCGCGGCTCGCGACCAAGAGGGGAAAAATATTCGTGCTGGAGTAGAAATTTCTAGCGGCAACAGTGAATATAAAAATGAAACTTTAATTCAAAACCCGCAGGATAGCGTGTTTTTATCACGGTTAATTCAGACGGTTTTGTTCTTGCGCGGAATTGAGGTTGTACCAAATGAAGCGGCAGATGCCTTTTTATTCGTGAATGTAGATGTATTCGGAACAATTAGAAATAGAACCGAATTACATTTCTTCAATAGCGAAAATTTAACCGCAGAGACCAAATTAGAATATTTCGCAATCGATAGAAACAGTAGAATTTTAATCAAACCAGAGGTAAATTCTTTTGCCGCAAGATATAAGGAAAATTATATTTTATGGACGGGATCTTTAAGCAAAACGAAAAATATCGAAGAAGCAGATAAATTATTAGTAGATTTCTCCGACATTACTCCTTATTCAAACAAAAATAAATCTTCTAGTCAAATAGATGAATTTTAGAACACAAACGGTGCGGAAAATTTAGAACTAAAAATCATTAAAGATAGAAGAAAATAAGGAGGAAGATATGAGATTTTTTAATGCCATAGTTAAGATTTTTCTTGCAATAATTTTATGCGGAAATATTAGTTTTGCCGATGATTTCTTGCGTCGCGCGACCGATGAAAATTCTTATATTTCAGGCGAATATCAGCTATTTTCCA
>JAGBJT010000041.1 GCA_017934275.1 Cardiobacteriaceae bacterium
ACCAAATGGTGATGTTGTGCCGAGCACGGGGTATCGGTATATGGATAGCAAACATACGGAAGCAACAATGGAAAGTATGTCTGCTCCTGGTAGCTATTTTGGTTTCAATAAATACGATACAGCAGCAGAAGCTAGAGATGCCTATCAAATTTATACAGGTTGGAGTGATGCGAGACTTCGTGGTGAGTTTGATACCTTGCAAGTTATAGATGATATGTATGTACCTAAATCTCGCGGTGGAGAAGGACCTGATTTAGAACCTTTTGCAATTTCATATCCAGAATATGGCAAAGGAGGACAACAACAATTCAAATATGACGGTGAGATTAAATTCAATAAAGTGGATTTATTGGAGGATAAATGAAGCAATTTGATCCACTATATGAATATAGAATAAATTCAGCTGAAAAATTTATATATTTAATTCAAAAATATGCACCTGATAGGCTGGACTTAATTCTAAAACTACAAAATGATACAGAAGCATTTCAACGAGTAAAGTATTATTTAGCGGAAATTGATCGTACAAATAATTGGAAAGTCAATTACTCATCGGAAGATCTCAAATTAGTGCAAGATCTATTTTTCTATTGCGGAGGGTAAAAAAACAAAGCGGAGTAACACTCCGCTTTGTTTTTTAACTAAAAGATATATAAATCCAAACTGAAACAGTAGAACCTCAATCTTATAACAGTGTAACTTATCCAGGTGGAGGGACGCAAATCCACATCCTCAACAAAGGAGATAACAATAAATTGATACCTATCGGTAATCCGAGACCTATTAAGTAGGGATATTATCGTGTGCCAATCTGAATGCCTTCTCTCCACAGCAAGACAAGTGCTAGATGCTAAAACTACAAGCAATAGATATTACTTATTCCCTGATAAGCTAATAATTTGCGGTAAAAATAACGACATAATCAAGATTATCAATCCACCCAGTGATGATAAAACTTTTGTCAAACATATGTTAGTAACATTCGAACAAATGTATTACGAAAGAGATTATTTGGTCGTAGTTGTCAGTACTAGACTATGGGATTGCTGGTTCAAAATGTATGACAATACGCTTGAATTAAGCGAAGACTATAACTTTTGGAAAATGTAATAATCAAGCGGAAGAGTTAAATCTTCCGCTTTTTTATTTCTGGGCGCATCTAAAAATTCAAAAAACTTCTAAAACTTCCCCTAAAACTTCAATTTTCTGCTATAATTATTTCACTTTATTTTTAATAAAAGAGTAGTAAAAATTATGGCGAAGATATATAAATCAAAGCACAAAAGAGATTTTTTATAAAAGGAAAAAACAATTGATGCTATAAAAACATAACAGTGCAATTTTGCGCATAAAAGATCTGATTGATTTTGAGATGTTTTGTCCGATTTTAGAAGCTGCGGTTTTGCATAAAAATAATGTTATAAAACAATTATTTGATGAATTTCATCATTTATTAGAATAAAGAGGGAATTATATTAAATAAAGTAAAAATAGTTGATGCGAAGATAATTACCGTGCCCAAAAAGCATAAAAACTATAAAATAGCATAAAGAGTATAAAAAAATACCGTTAAAATATAGAAAACTCATCGAAAGGTGGTTTTTTTTATTTCTGCAATTAAGTTAAAGAAAAAATTGTTGAAGTAATTTGACAGCGAGCAAAAAAGTTAAAATTTGGATGTGCCCTTAAATCTATCCTAAATCGAGCATAACAATTGCACCAAAATAGTGCAAAATGCACCATTTCGCATCATCGATTTTTTACAAAATAAAAGCTAAACCGTTGAAAAATAAGGAAAATATTTTTGGCATATAATCGGCAACGCTTTGCTGCTTATTCCAAATACCGCAATTTGCTCTCAATTAGTGCAAACTGCTCTAATTTGTAATTTGTATTGCTTAAATGCGCTTTATACATTTTGTGTTCAAGTGTTCAGTCAGGCTGATATTTACCTTTATTTATTCACCGTAAATATTATTTGTCTGTTGTGAGTTTTATGAAATTTGCTTCCATTAGGAGATTTAATTATGAGCGACTTAAACGCCCTCTTTCAGCTAATCAAACAACGCGATCCAGGTCAAACTGTTTTCCATCAAGCGGTAGAAGAAGTATTCGAAAGTCTTACACCGTTTTTGCAAAAAAATCCTAAATACACCCAAAAAGCTCTGTTAGAACGAATTGTCGAACCAGAACGGGTGATTATGTTCCGTGTGCCTTGGACGGACGATAAAGGACAAGTGCAAGTCAATCGCGGTTACCGTGTGCAAATGTCATCGGCAATTGGTCCTTACAAGGGCGGTTTGCGTTTTCACCCGACGGTTGATTTAGGCGTTTTGAAATTTTTGGCATTCGAGCAAGTATTCAAAAATTCGCTCACCACTCTTCCGATGGGCGGCGGCAAAGGCGGTTCTGATTTCGATCCGAAAGGTAAATCTGACGACGAAGTTATGCGTTTTTGCCAAGCATTTATGAGTGAGCTTTACCGTCATATCGGTGCTTCTCTTGATGTGCCAGCTGGTGATATCGGCGTTGGCGGTCGGGAAATTGGTTTCCTTTACGGTCAATACAAAAAGCTCAAAAACGAATTTGCTTCCGTATTAACGGGGAAAGATTTGCAATACGGCGGTTCTTTAATTCGTCCCGAAGCGACTGGCTACGGCACGGTCTATTTCGCTGACAGTATGCTCAAAACTCGCGGTCAATCGTTTGGCGGTAAAAAAGTGGTGATTTCTGGTTCGGGAAATGTTGCGCAATATGCCTGTGAAAAAGCAATCGAACTCGGTGCAAAAGTTTTGACCGTCTCTGATTCGAATGGTTTTGTGCAATTTGCCGATAGCGGTATGACACAGGAACAAGTGCAAGCTTTATTAGTGCTTAAAAACGAACGCCGTGAAAGATTGTCGGTTTATGCCAAAGAACAAGGTCTGAAATATTTCGACGGTCAAAAACCTTGGGGAGTTGCTTGTGATATTGCTCTTCCTTGCGCAACTCAAAATGAAATTAACGGTGAAGATGCCAAAATTCTGCTTGCAAATGGTTGTGCTTGCGTTGCCGAAGGTGCAAATATGCCTTCGACTTTGGACGCGGTGCATCAATTTATTGCCGCGAAAATTCTCTACGCTCCTGGTAAAGCATCGAACGCTGGCGGGGTCGCTACTTCTGGTCTAGAAATGAGCCAAAACGCAATTCGTCTTTCTTGGACGCGGGAAGAAGTTGATAAGCGTCTCTTCGACATAATGGCAAATATTCACGAAAACTGTGTCGAACACGGCACAGAAAACGGTTACACCAACTATGTCAATGGCGCAAATATCGCGGGCTTCAAAAAAGTCGCCGAAGCAATGCTTGCACAAGGCGTGGTGTAATATTTCAGCGTCCTTTGATAAGTTAAAGATTTAAGCGGCGGTTTTTCTGCCGCTTTTTTTTCGACTCGAAATGAGTGAAGAGGCTTGACAAGGCGGGAAAAAACACCATTTTTATGCGCCGTAAAAATTAGCTGGAAAGCTTTAATTTTCAAAATATAGTCGTTCCACTTCAAAATAATACTGCGTTGGCTTCGCCTCGCCGTATTCTGATACAGTCTTTAAGCTCGTCGCCTTGTCTTATTTTGAATTGAAACGACTATACAAAGTTGATTTATTAAGAACAAAAGGAACACTTATGAGTATTTATCGCAGTCAATATGCGGGCGAAGTTACGGAAAAACTTGACGGTCAAACGGTAAAAGTCGCGGGCTGGGTGCATCGCAGACGAGATCACGGAGGAGTAATTTTTATTGATTTGCGCGACCGTAGCGGTTTGGTGCAAGTGGTTATCGACCCTGATACCGCTGAAACTTTTGCGCTGGCGGAAAAAGTGCGCAGTGAATTTTGTTTATCGATTGAAGGTCGGGTGCGGATGCGTCCAGCTGGTACGGAAAACACCGAACTTGCCAGCGGCAAAATCGAAATTCTCGGGAAGGAAATGCAAATTCTCTCCACCTCCCCTACTCCGCCCTTTATGTTGGACGGTTCAATCGATGAAATTTCCGAAGAAGTCCGCCTGAAAAACCGCGTTATCGATTTGCGTCGTCCTGAAATGCAGAAAAATCTCATTTTGCGCAGCAAGGTTGCAGCGAGTATGCGCCGTTATCTCGACGAAAACGGTTTTCTCGATATTGAAACTCCGATGCTCACCAAGGCAACTCCCGAAGGTGCTCGCGATTATTTAGTTCCATCTCGCACGCATCCAGGTAAGGTTTTTGCCCTGCCGCAATCGCCGCAATTGTTCAAGCAAATGCTAATGATGGCGGGATTCGACCGTTATTATCAAATTGTGCGCTGCTTCCGTGATGAGGATTTGCGTGCCGACCGTCAGCCAGAATTCACGCAACTTGATATTGAAACTTCATTTTTAGAAGAAGAAGAAATTATTCAGCTTGCCGAAGAAATGCTGCGCCGCATTTTTGCCGAACAGTTAAACATTGCGCTGCCAAATCCGTTCCCAAGAATGACTTACGAAGAAGCGATGCGCCGTTTTGCTTCCGACAAGCCAGATTTACGCATTCCTTTGGAGCTTGTTGATATTGCAGATTTAGTGAAAGATTGTGATTTCAAAGTATTTTCCGCACCAGCCAAACAGGCGAACGGTCGTGTAGTTGCGCTCAAAATTCCAGAAGGCGGCAGGCTTACCCGTAAAGAAATTGATGATTACACCGCATTTGTAGCCCGTTACGGTGCGAAAGGTTTGGCCTATATCAAAGTTAATGACGCAAGTTCGGTTGAAGGTTTGCAATCACCGATTGTGAAATTTTTAGGTAACGAGGCATCAATTGCGATTGTCAAAAGAGTTGATGCCAAAAACGGTGATTTAATCTTCTTCGGTGCGGATAAGAAATCAGTGGTTAATGATGCGATGGGCGCACTACGGGTCAAAATCGGATTAGATCTCAAAATGCAAACCTGCGACTGGGCACCGCTTTGGGTAGTCGATTTCCCGATGTTCGAATTCGACGAAAAAGAAAACCGTTGGCAGTCCGTGCATCACCCATTCACCGCACCGAAAACCGACAATCTCAAAGATTTAACCGAAAATCCAGAAAGCGTGCTCTCCCGTGCTTATGACATCGTTTTGAACGGCACGGAAGTCGGTGGCGGTTCAATTCGTATTCACCGTGAAGATGTGCAAAAAGAAGTTTTATCCGCACTCGGTATTTCTAACGAAGAAGCGGAAGAAAAATTCGGCTTCCTACTCAATGCTCTCAAATACGGCGCGCCACCGCACGGCGGTTTGGCTTTCGGTTTAGACCGTTTGATTATGTTGATGTCGGGGGCGAAATCTATCCGCGATGTAATGGCATTTCCAAAAACGCAAACCGCATACTGCTTACTCACCGACGCACCGTCCGAAGCAAGCGAACAGCAATTTCGTGATTTGCATATCAGAAAGCATCTACCAGAAGAAAAGAAATCTTGATGCTCATAGCAATAAAAAATCCCGTCAATTGACGGGATTTTTTTGTATCTAATTTGTCTTACTTTTTCAGCTCACAGAGTTTATAAACGATTTCGCTAACCTCTTGTTCTTCACCATTGACGGTAGTTTTGCCTTTTTTAGTAAGCATATTTCCTTGTTTTTTATCGAGCTCTTCGGCAGTTGCAAGTTCTGCTGACCATTCAAATATGCCGTCGGTAAATAAATTGTCATCTTTATTTTCCGCAACTTTTGCGAGCATCGGAGTTATTTCCTTATCGCCTTCAAAAATTTGCGCGCCGACAACTTGGGTATCCGCAATCGTATATACAACTTTCACTTCCGTTTCACCGCATTGATAAACAACATTTTTAGCCGTAACCGCAAGTGGTTTTTCTTCGGCAGAAACCGCGTTTTCCGTAGTCGGTGTTGCTTGTTCGGCAGGAATGTTATTTGCTGGAATAGCTTCAGGTGCGGCATTTTCAGTTTGAGCGGCTGGTGTATTTTCCGCGACAGCTTGAGCTGGTTTAGCTTGCTGTGCTGCTGGTTTTTGAGCTGGTGCTTGCGATTTTTGTTCATCATTACAAGCCGAAAGAGCAAACATTGCAGTTAATAAAAGAGATGAAAGAACTACTTTTTGCATAAAGGTCTCCATTTTTTTACATAAAAGTTGTGAAACACAACACTAATTAAGTTCTTCAAAAATTTTGGCAACCCGCAGGCGGTCTTCTTCGCAATCAACTCCTGCAGGCGGTGCTTTTGGAACTTCGGCAAGCGAGATTTTTTTACCGTATTCCAAAAAACGCAGTTGTTCCAATTTTTCCGCTTGTTCGAGCGGCGTTGCTTGCATTTTGGTGTATTCGCGCAAAACGCCTGCACGGTAGGCATAAATCCCGATATGACGGCGGAAAGGAAAATCGCCGCCGTCGCGCGGATAAGGAATTTTGCTTCGGGAAAAATAAAGCGCGTAACCGTCTCGGTCGCTCACTACCTTCACCGAATTGGGATTATTCGGTTCATCTTTGACAAATGCTGTGCATAAAGTTGCAACCGATGCTTTCTCGTGGGAAAGCAGATTTTCCGCAACTTGACTAATCAATTCAGGCGGCAGCAGCGGCTCATCGCCCTGCACATTGACAATCACTTCATCATCAGCCCAATTGCGAATTTCAACCACCTCCGCAAGACGACGAGTTCCGTTTTCGCACTCGGCAGAAGTTTTAATTCCAGCAATGTTGTAGTCGTTGAGCACCGCTGCAATTTTGTCGTCGTCATAGGCAACCAAGGGAACAAGCCCTGATTTTTGCGCCTGCAAAGCGGTGCGCACAATCAGCGGAACTCCCGCAATATCGGCAAGCGGTTTAGCAGGCAGACGCGTTGCCGCATAGCGAGCTGGAATAACCAAACGAATATCAGCCATTGTTTTCGCCGTTTATGTCGGATTGTTCGCCGTTAATTTCAGCGGTTTCGCTCTGTTGTTCATTATTCGCATTGCTATCAGCAACCACGGCGTTTTCCTGTGAATTGACGGTTTCCTGACCGTTATTCATATCCGTTCTATTTTCAGCTTGCATTTCACCGCCCGCGTTATCCGATGATTGTTCTACATCAGGTGCTTGTGCTTGCACATCAGAAATAGCGTTATCAACGGCTTGCTCTGGATTTTCCGCCTGATTTTTCAATTTCGCGATTTTTGCCGCGATGTCATTTAAGAGTTCGGCAAAAGCATCTTCGAATTGACGGATACCGTCCGCTTCCAACTTCGCGGTAATTTCAGGCAAATTCACACCGTATTCGGCGATTTTTTCCAGCATTTTTGCAGGCGGTTCTTTGTAGCGCAGCAAAATCGGAGAAGCAGTGCCGTGATCCTTAAACGCTTGATATGTCGCTGGCGGAATAGTATTAACCGTATCTTGACCAATCAGACAATCAACATAGCGCGTATCGGAATAGGCAGGATTTTTTACTCCCGTCGAAGCCCAAAGCAGGCGTTGAGCTTGTGCGCCATTTGCACGCAACTCCTTCCAATCATCGTGTGCTATGCGGGCGATATAAGCAAGATACGCAGCGCGAGCATTTGATACCGCGATTTGTCCGCGTAATTCAGCAATTTCGTCGGGAATAAGTCCATCAACCGCCGTATCCACTCGACTAATAAAGAAACTAGCGACCGAGCGGATTTTGTCGATATCTTTACCCGCATCGCGACGGATTTTCAATCCCTCGATAAAGGCATCGAAAATCTGCTTATAGCGTTCAACCGAGAACAATAAAGTCGCATTGACATTGATACCGTCAGCAGTCAGCACTTTTACCGCTTCCACGCCAGCCAAAGTCGCAGGCACTTTTATCATCAAATTTGGACGATCCACGCGCCGATAAAGTTCGCGCGCCTCAACAATCGTTTTTTCGCTATCGGCAGAAATATCAGGTGAGACTTCCAAACTCACCATTCCGTCCGTGCCGCCCGTGCGGTCATAAACCGAACGCATTTGATCGCAGGCAACTCGGATATCTTCAATCGCCAGATTAAAAAACGCATCACGCGGAGAAATTTCGGGGTTTTCCGTCAAATATTTACGCAAAGATTCGTCATAAACATCGCTACCGACAATCGCATTACGGAAAATCGCAGGATTAGAAGTTACACCGCGCAAATCATCTTCGGCAATCATTTTTTGCAAATCACCGTCGATGAGCATTTGCCGATGAATGTTGTCATACCAAACGCTTTGCCCTAAATCCGCAAGCTGCAATAAAGGATTAGTTTTTTTACGGGCAGCACGGCGAGTTTTCGGAGTTTTCTCATCTTTATCAGCTTTTTTATCTTCTTCCGCAGCGGTTGGTTTTTCCGCTGTATTTTCAGCTTGCGCCTCAACCGTTGTCGCTGGTTTATTTATCTCGCTATTGGCAAAGAAGCTCACCATTCCAGGTGCAACTTGTCTTTCTGTCTCAACGCTTGCAATTTTTTCCTCAACTGCCTGTCCTTCTTGAATATCAGCGGTTTTTTCTTCCATAGCGATATTTAAGTTCGGACTGCGAATTTCTTCTGCCTTACCCATACCGCGAACCGCTCGCACATCACGAGTTCTACCGCGTTTTACAGGCTTACCGTCAATCATTTCAGGCGGATTTTGCAGCTCTTCTATCGTCGGATTGACATTTTCACCGCCGTATTCCGCTTTCTTATTGCTCGCAAGTTTGCCGTTCGGGCTAGATTTTGTTCTCAAGCCGTCGTCGGAAGTATTTTGCGGATATTCAAAATTTTCCTCTTGATAAGCCGCTTCTTTTCTACCGCGAACTTGCGCTACCAAGCTATTTGGATTCGGCTCACGCGGTTTTTCAGGCGCGGTTTGCACGATTTTCTCCCGCTTATCTTTTGCCTTATCACGAGAGTAATCCGCCTTATTCTTTCCGCTTCTATCCGCATTCAAATTGATATTTTCCGCTCGCGGCAAAGTTCCTGCGTGTTCCTTAAATAAAGCGACAACACGGCTAAACACACCAGAAAGCCGCTCTTTTTCATCAGCAGAAAAACGATTTCTAGCGCGACGCAACTGCCGTTCGTCTTCGTCAATTTGCGGCAAAGGATTTTGCGGCAGAACATTCATCACCGCTGGCTGCTCAACTTTGATTGCTTCGACATTACCGCGAACAATTGGTTTTTCTTCGTCTTTATCTTCATTTGTAATCGGAATGCGATAACTCGGCGTTTTTTGCTGCGCCTCTTCGGCTAATTCATCTTCGCGGACACGGGTTAAGTAATAGTCAGGCGTATGCAAATGCGGGTTCGGCAGCAAAACTAATTCAACCCCGTATAAATTTTCAATGTTGCTCAATACTGCACGCTTTTCATTGAGCAAATAAGTCGCGATGGCAACGGGCATTTCGCCAATAATTTGCCCCGTGTGTTCCTTGATTGCTTCTTCCTCAATCAAACGCAAAATCGATAAAGCCTGCGACTGAATACCGCGAATACTTCCCTGACCTTTGCAGCGCGGACAAACTTTATGCGTCGTCTCATCAATCGAAGCCCGTAAGCGTTGCCGCGACATCTCCAACAAACCAAAACGAGAAATTCTTCCCACTTGCACCCGAGCACGGTCAATTTTGGTCGCATCAATCAAGCGTTGCTCAATCGCTTTACGGTTAGAAGATGAATTCATATCGATGAAATCAATCACAATCAAACCGCCAAAATCGCGCAAACGCATCTGCCGTGCAATTTCGTCCGCCGCTTCGATGTTGGTTAAAAACGCGGTCTCTTCAATATCACCGCCCTTGGTCGATTTCGAAGAGTTAATGTCAATCGACACCAAAGCTTCGGTGTAGTCAATCACAATCTCACCACCAGACGGCAATTTGACATTGCGTTGATAAGCCGTCTCAATCTGTCCCTCAATTTGATAACGGCTAAACAACGGTATCGGATCGTCATAAAACTTTAACTTCGAGGCGTTATCAGGCATCACCAAATTGACAAAATCCAATGCTTGCTGATAAACAGCGGCATCATCAATCAAAATTTGACCGATATCAGGACGCAAATAATCCCGCAAAGCCCGCAAAACAATGTTGCCCTCTTGGTAAATCAAGTGATTGTCAAGCGGTTTTTTGTATTCCAGCAAAATGTTTTCCCAAACCTGACGCAGAAAATCTAAATCCCACTGCAATTCTTCGGTAGTACGACCAAATCCCGCCGTGCGAATAATCACTCCCATACCGTCAGGAATATCCAACATTTCCAAACTATCGCGCAAATCCTTGCGTTCATCACCAGAAATCCGACGGGAAATGCCACCAGCACGCGGATTGTTCGGCATTAAAACTAAAAAACTCCCCGCAAGTGAAATGTAAGTTGTAAGTGCCGCGCCCTTATTTCCACGCTCTTCCTTTTCAATTTGCACGAGCAAATCTTGTCCAACTTCCAGCATTTCCTTGATGTTGGAACGGTTCGGTGCTTCGTTCTCAAAACCTTCTTTCGGAATTAAATATTCCCGCGCAATTTCCTTAAACGGTAAAAAGCCTTGCCGCTCCGCACCGTAATCCACAAAAACCGCTTCCAAAGACGGCTCAATACGCGTGATTTTTCCCTTGTAAATGTTGGCTTTCTTCTGCTGCGTGTAGAGCGTTTCAATATCCAAGTCATACAACTGCGAGGCATCAACCAAAGCAACCCGCAACTCTTCGTGCTGGGTAGCGTTAATAAGCATCTTTTTCATTATTTGGAATTCTCCAACTTAAAGATTGACCACAATCAGGGCTCAATCTGCAAATAAAAATAAACAACTGCCGCATTTTTTATGCGTTATGTCATACAAATAAAAGACATAAAAAAACAAAGAAAAAAGCAGCAGTTCTCTTTTTCTTTGACCGTTTTCTCTCATTCAAAACGGTGATCTAACTTGTCGCTGATATAACCGACGCGACGGACGGACGCGCACACTGCGCAAAATCTTGTTAGTTTCGCTGCTAGATAAATTTCTAGACAAATCAATAGTTCAAAGAAATTTTGTAACGAAAAACAGACAAATTGTTTGTTTAAGCGTCAAAACTTACAAAAACAGAAATTTCAAACAAACTCACAAGCAAACTAATACCCACAGCACAGCGCAAAGAATCAACATCAACAATTGCGCAGCTGAACCACAATCTTTGGCAATTTTGCTAAGTGGATGGCGTTCTAATGAAATCCTATCTACTACCGCCTCAATGCCCGTATTAACAAGTTCTACCACAAGCGACAAAAACGAGACGGTAATCAGTAAAAGTTTTCCGTTGTCTTTGCTAACAAAAATCAAAGCAAGAAAAATCAAGGGGATATGCAAAAACACAAGTTGTCTAAATGCAGCTTCTTTCCAAGCGGCAACGAGCCCGTCTCGGGAAAAAATTAGCGTATTAAAAATTCTTGTCAGTCCACCTTTTTGTTGATTTTTATCAGCAAAAAATGACATTTAATTTCTCATCATCGGATAAATAAAAAAACCTGCTTTCATCAAAAAAAGCAGGTTGATATTTTTTTATGCAGCAATTGCGCGAATTTTGGCGTTAATTCTGCTTTTTAAGCGAGCTGCTTTGTTTTTATGAACTAAACCTTTTCTTGCCGCACGATCTAAAAGACAAGTTGCATAACGGTAATTTTTTTCTGCTGTTGCTTGATCTTTCGCTTCAACTGCTTTCAAAACTTTTTTTACCGCTGTGCGCATTGCAGAGCGTTGGCTAGCATTGCGAGCACGAGCTTTTTCAGCTTGACGAACGCGTTTTTTAGCTTGGGCTGTATTTGCCATTTATGTTTTCTCCGTAAATAAATTTGAGTATTTGGTTTATCGCAAGCTTTCTCAACGACACAAAAAAATAAACAGCAGAACTACCGTCTGCCTGCATTTTTTCTCAATCTGGAATTTGCGAAAAACCGTCAAAAGAAGTTCTATATTTAAGAATAGTTTGAATTTTTTCAAAATTGCCCGCGGATTATAGCGATGTTCCCTCCTCTATCCGCGCAAGACTTCATCAAAGCCAAGAACAATTTCAACGGGAATTTCGATTTTTAGGGAAGCATCGGCAATACCGACCGCGCGCAGAAATAAATATTCCACTTCTCCAAGATTTTTCTCGGGCTGATAATCGGGCAATCTTTGCAACAAAAAGCGGTGCAGTGCGGTTTGATAAATCAGAGCTTGCAGCCAATATCCGTGTTTATTCATTTCCGCGATTTTTCTTGCCTCTGAATAATCCTCTGCGTGAGCACCTAATTTATTTGACTTGTAATCGACTACAAAAAACCGTCCCTGATACTCATAGCACAAATCGATTTCACCGCGTAAAAATCCGACCGCTTGACGATAATTTTCATTGAGCAGCACGGGTTTTCCCCAATCCGCGAGCAATTGATTTATTTGCGCAATCGCAAGATTTTGAGCACGATTTACCGCCAAAGAAAATCCCATTTCCCGTGCCGAAGATTGAATATTTTTCAATTTCACACCGCTTGCGAGCGTGCTTTGCATAATTTTTTCAATCCAATCCTGGCTTTGTTTTTGCGCTTCTTCACTCAATCCAAGATTAAAACGACGGTTAAGTTTTGCGATAAGCATTGGTAGCGGTTTAGTGCCGTATTCTTCCAAAGCTTTATGCAAAAAGCTTCCAGCTCTTGCCCCAGCTGGAAAGTTATTTTGAATTAAATCGTAAGAAGCAAGCGCATCGGTGATTTCTTCTTTGGCAATTGCGATTTCTTCGACGGCAAAATCTTCTAAATCCGCGCTGCTATGCTCTTCTTCCCGTTCCAAATTGAGAGCCGAAAAGCTAGTTTTCCGCCAACCTCTTTTCCTAAACGGAATTGGAATTTGCGTGTTTTGCGCTACTGGTTCGGTTTTATCCTGCCTTGTTTGCGCTTTTACCGTAATTTCACCTTCAAGCGGCGCGGAAAATTCTGCAATATGCGGAAATTTTCCCTCTTCCAATGCTGCCCAAAAGTCTTCGCACCAATCCTTGTAAGCAATTTTTTTGCCCGTGCCTAAACGGAAAAAAATAAAAGATAAATTTCTTGCCCGCGTGAGTGCGACATACAAAAGCCGTTCGTCTTCGGCGTTTTCTTCTCTTTGGCGGTTCTCTTTCGCGCTCGCTTCTTCGGGATAACGGCAGGAAATTGTCAGCCGTCCGTCCTTGTTACGCACCGAATTCAAAAGCGGCGAGTTGTCCTTACCTCTATTACCACTTCCCAATCCGCCGATAAACACAATGTGGTTTTCTAATCCCTTTGATTTATGGAAAGTAAGCAGCTTGACCGCATTTTTCCCCGCACCATCCACCGCTTCCGATTTAATTCCCGCCTCTTCTGGCGCGGCAATATTTCTCTGCCAATAACGGATAAACGAAGACGCTGACAGCACTCTACCTTCGCTATTGACAATCTCCTGAATTTGCCGTAAATCCGACAAATACCGCTTACTTTCCAAAATTTCCCGTCCTGCAAGCCGCTCCCAAATACTCTCACCTGCAATTTCCGCCGAAAGCACAAATTGCAAGGCAGCTGGCAGTTTGCGTTTTATCCACATTTCTTGGGCTTTGTTGAGTATGTGCATCAATTCTGTATAAAAAGCTTTGGCAACTTCAATATCTGCTTGTTGTTCCAACCGCATTTCATCGCCGATTTGCCAAGATTGCAGAATGAGACGGCTTTCCTCTTCGTTTTTATCGAAAAACACGCTCGCAAGCAGTGCATTGAGATTGGCAAAATCATCGGGATTCCAGATAGCGCAAAACAGAAAATTCAGAGATTTCGCGACTTCTCCCGCGAATAAATATTCCTCACTCGGACAATCACAGGCAATTCCGAGCTTTTGTAATTCTTCACGGACTGCACGCAAATCCTTGTTGCTGCGCATCAAAATCAAAATATCTTCGGGAAGAATTTGCCGTTCCGCTCCGCCTTCAATACGCAGATACGGTGATTGTTCCGACAATAAATATGCAGCTTGCCGCGCAATCGCTTGATATTCCTCGGAAGATGTAACTGTTGTGCAAAGCAGAGTTTTTTCGACTTTTTCTCCCCCAGCGCACACAAGTTCTGCTTTTTCCACCGCCGAACTTGCGTTTTGATACGGCAGTTGTATTTTTTCTGTTCCTGCCAAAAATTGATAAAACTCATTGATAGCCGCAACCATTTCAGGAGAACTGCGGTAAGACTGATTGAGTTCGCTAATTTCCTCCGCCGCGAATTTCGCCTTCAAATTTTCATAATTTTGTTCATCGCCACCACGGAAACGGTAAATCGCCTGCTTCGGGTCGCCAACTGGCATAAAAAATCCCCCCGAAACCGTGTTTTGCAAATAAATTTTTTCCAGCAAATCGCTTTGCGCGTTATTTAAATCCTGACTTTCATCAACTAGCATTACGGGATAACGCCTTGCGATATAACGGGCAAGTTCCTTTCCTTTTTCGCCGTCGAGTGCTTTATTTAAGCGTTCAAATTGCGAATTAAAACTCGCCACAGATTGTTCTTCAAGCTTGTGCGATAAGTTATTTTGCAAATCGAGAAGAAGCTGTGCAACATTTCCACTGTTGCGGTATTTTTTATTCTTTTGAATAGCGTCTTTTAATCCTTCGTGTTTATTTTTAATCTCTAATTCCAAACGATACGGTTCTAATACGGTTGCAAGAATTTGTCCGTTATGAGAGTTTTGAAATTTTTGGAAATCTTGGTAAATGTGCTCATTTTTCTTATTTCTTTTATTTTGCTTTTCACCAGAGAGTAGTTGAATTGCATATTCAAAATAGAGATTTTCAAGATTGATATTGCTAGTTTGCAAATGGTCGAAAAAATTATTCAATCCTTTTTGACCGCAATATTTGTAAATATTTGTATTCTTCGCTACATTGCCAAGCAATGTCGTACAAATATCCAAAATTTCTCCGCGAATGTTCGGCAATTGTGCTAATGCTTGCAAAAATTCTGGGCTCTTTTTGATTTCATCAATCCGCTTAAATAGCTCGGAAACTTCTCCTCTTTTAGTTTTTATCTTCTGCTGTTCCTCGCTGGCATCAGGAAAATAATTCTCTGATTGATAACTTGAAATAAATAATTCTTTTTTAGAAATTTCTTTGGCAAAATCTTCACCACTTTGAATTTCATCATTTATTTCAAACGGTAAATCGCGTAAAAATCCCTTTTCTTGATATTGCTTGCGAAGATTATTTTGGATGATTTCCAGCATTTGAGCCGATTGCTCTTCTACGAATTTATCAGGCGCGGCATAACCAGTTTCTACCGCAAATTCTTCCAACCAATTTTGGGCAAGCGAATCTAATGTGCCAATAAAAATCTCATCTAATTCTTTTTCCAACAAAGTAATTCGCTCAAAAAGCGCAATCAAACCGCCCAAACCATTTTTTGCCGCTTTTTCTAATAAATAAATATTGACTTCATCCGCTGCCGCATCGGCAAGATTTTTATCCGCATTTTGTGCAAGCTCCTCACAGGCATGCAAAATTCGCTCGGCAAGCAATAAATCATCATCTAAAAAACTTTTGTCATATTGATAAATTTCCAGCAATTTAAGGCAAAGATAACTAAAAGCATCAAAGCGATTTTGCAAACGCGTGCGCATTTCAGCCGTTGCTTTACGGGTGAATGTAACTGCAGAGATTTGCCGCGGATCAATATGAGTATTTTCCAGCAAAATACGCAAAAGTATTCCCGTTAAAGTCCAAGTTTTTCCCGTTCCAGCGGAAGCTTCCACCAGATTTTTACCGTATAACTTGATTGATAAAGCAGGAATTTTTTCGTTGATTGAAGTCAATCTAGTTCTCCGAAATAGCAATTTTTTAGTTTCATTTATTTATTTATTGTAGGTAATATTTTTTCACCGTTTTTACGGCAGATTTTTTGTGCGTGCCGCACGGGCTATCCGATTTTCTTCGATTTAATTTCAGTTGCTTACACCATTGCTTGCCCATAAATTCCCGCCTTATTCCGTCATTTTGAGAGAAGCGAAAAATCCAGTTCAACCGTCATTTTGAGCGAAGCGAAAAATCTCTACCGTAAATCCTCTTGACAAATTTTTCTTCTTAATTATTATCGCTGATGCTTTATTTATAGAGCGTATTTTTTAATTTACTACAGGAAATTTATATGAGAAATTTATTGAC